>NZ_LR215047.1:600000-806209 GCF_900660715.1 Metamycoplasma arthritidis
AAAACTAAAAGAAATCCGATGATTTTTATAAATAAAATGCATTTAAATAAAAAACTATTAATGCAACATTTTTATACTGCACTTAATATTTCCATACAATCATGAAAAAAATAAAAACGACTTTCTTTTTTATATTAAAGAATAGGTTGGTTTAAGATGGTTTATCAAAATTAAGCTTGTAAAATTTCTCTAATTTTTGCGTTTGACAAAATTGATGTTTTTAAAAAAAGAGGATTATTTTTTAATATTTTATTTGCAAATTCAAGTTTTCTTTCATCAATACTAACATATTTATAATTTTTGAAATTTATAGTTCCTTCATTTGTCAAAGTAGCCTCAATAAAACGATATTCATTCATACCCGAGTAAATAGCTGCATCTATTAAAATTTTTTTATTATTTCCGATTAAAGTAAGCTTTAAAGTTTTCAAAGACTTTGTAATTAAAGTTTGATAGTCTAGTAAGGTTATAAGGTATATATGTTCGTTATCTTCCACTTTGTTAACAACATATTTTTTCATAATTTTACATTCCTTTTATTTTTTAAAAAATTAAATAAAATTTATTAATTAGTTTTAGCCCCTCGACAAGAATGTTTTGCGCTTCTTCCAATTTACTTATTACCGATGCATCTATTAAATTTTGAGGCAAATGAAAATATGGATGTCTTAATTTATTATACATATTATACAACTTGTTTAAATATTGTAATTGTTCATTATTTAATCTTTCTTTAGTTGAATGATTATATTCATATTCATTTGTTTTTTTATTAAAACTAAAGTGACAAAAATCGTTAGCGCCATTTTTTCTAGTTGTTTTTCTTCCTAATTTGTCACCCAATATAATATGTAAATAATATTCCATAGATCTAAAGAGAGGCATAACCAAATAAGTATAATCCGGTAAATATCCTTTCATCAACGTGCCACAAACAGCCGAAAGCAAAATGTTTTTAATTTTAAAATCATTAGAATTAATAGAAAAATTGGGAAGAAAATTTGAAAATTTAGTTTGCAAGTTTTCTTCTTTGATAGGTAACATATAATAAGATTGCAATACTCCTATTGCTTCTTTTTCCGAAGGCAACATTTCGATAGCTGCAGTAATTATTATTTGAAAAAGCATGCTTTGTTTGCCTTGAACATACGATTTGTTGTTGCTATAACAATTAATGGTGACTTTATCCTTGTCAAGACGAAATATTAGTCTATTCAAATAAGATTTCTTGTTTTCATCAACTATACCTTCTTCAATTAAAATGTTCAATTCGTTTTTTTCTTTTAGTTTTTGAATTATATCAAGCCAATCTTGTTTTTGAAAACTAGTAAAAAGAATTGAACCATCATCATAAGTTTTATATCCTTGGTCTAATAACGCTCTTCTGGCAAGTTGATCGGCTTTCTCATTATAAATAATTCCACTATGAGACTTAACATGTGCAAATTCTATATCTATTGCTTTAGAGTTAATTTCTATGAAATTAACATAGTCTCTAGCAACAAGGGTTTTTGGACTCCATTTTTTGTTAGCCCATTTTTCAATTCCCTCATAATCGTGAAAAATCTTTATTTTTCTTTTTTTAGCTTGAATTGCTCACGAAATTGCTTGTTTAACACCTTCGGTTTCTCCGGCGATATTTTTGGAGTTCATGTATTTGGAAGCAACGAAAGACTTAAACAAATTATTTTCAGAATCATTGTTTATTAGAATTGCACCAAAACTATATTTTTCTTTACCATTCTTCTGCGATGAATAACTACCATCAACAAAAGCAATTACTTCATCGTTTTTTAAGTTTGTTATTTCTTTTTCGATTTGCTCATTTGTATAAGAAATTTCATCAATTTCTTCTAAAGACATCCACTCAATCGCTTCTTTTTCCGAAATAAAAGATTTAAAGTCGGCATTATTATAGCCTTTAGTTTGTTCATTCGCTTCGCTTCAAGTCTGATAAATGCCAGGAACTCTCCCAGCTTTGACTGCATAAAATTTCTTTTTTCCCATATGCCAATCCTAACTTATATTTTTCTTCATTATAACACTTTATTGGAGCAAATTTAAACTCTAGTTTATGATACAAAAAATTGTTTTATAGAGTTTGTATCTTTATCAGAAGATATAAAAAAGGATGATTTAATATTCAAACAATATAAAAAACGTTATTATACTTATACAAAAATTATTCTCTTTATTCAAAAATAAAATGCTATTTTGTAAAATCAACAAAAGAAAATATTTAAGATCTTGTTACTTCACAAATTAAGACAATAAACAACTATTATAAAATTTGTAAAATCAAAGTTTTAAAAATACTGAATATCAAATAATGGAAATTTAGGATATGCTGCAGCGCACTAAATACTCCAGACTATAAAATGAATATTGATTTGGATTTTGAAATCACTCAATTTTAGAATTTTTATCAAAAATAAGATACAAAAACATTAGATTAATGAAAAAACCATAAGCGTTAATGCGCCTAGAATGAATAAAAAAGTCTTCAAACTCTAATAACAGCTTGTGAATTGAATTTAATTTAATAAGTTGCGATTTTTTTAGTATGAAATAGAATTTGTGCTTTTAGCTTGCTAATAATTGGCATAATTGCAAATACTGCGAAACTATAAATTGGCATTGCAATGAGACTTTTAAAAATAATTGGTACCATGATAGTGAAATAGCGTTCGCTATATTTTCAGCTACCATTTCTAAAACGGTTAAAGTATGTAATATAAGCAAATGGACCTCATAATCATCGCATTAAAATTACAATAATTAAAATAGTAATAAGAACAGCAAAAAATGTTTGTGCACGGTATTTCTTGGCAAAATTTTTTGTTTTTAAGAAAATTACTAAAGAAATAAAACCGGCAATTCAAAAAATTCCAAGGCAAATTGAGCTAACTACTCAAATAATCATTGAAGAAACATACTGCTCTTGTTTTTTTACCCTTTTTCACACAATTTTGTCATGATAATTAAAGAAGAATGCGAATAAAAAAATCGTTAAAACTGCTAAAAAAATGAAACCAACGATCCATGTTTTATTTTTCCCGCTAGTCATAAGATTCATCAAAGCGCCGCTTAAAAAAGCAATTAGTACTGGAACAATGGCATACTCCAACATTCAAGTGCTAATACCAAAAATAACTTGATTAAGTGTGTCACACAAAATACATAAAAAAGCACCCCGTCATGGGCCTAAAATTAGTCCAAAAATAATAAATACAGCGTAAGTAATATTGACATTTAACGGCCCAGTGAAGACATATTTTTCAAACATTGAAGCCACTAAATAAATAGCTAATAAAATACCATAGATTGCAATTTCAAAAACTGTAAGACGATATTTTTTATGTTTAAGGTTTAAATATATTGAACGAAAGAATAAAAAGAAATTTGTCACCTCGTTTCAAATTGATAATACATTATAAATAAATAGTAGCAATATTTTAACTAAAATTTTTGATTTATTTGCAACTATTTTTTTTAAATTAACACTTATAGCAAGCAAAAAAAAGGCAAATTATTGCTTGCCTTTTTTTAAATTTATTCGTTTGCTAAATCAATGTCAATTTCTTTAGTAACTTCAATGTATTCTTCTTTAGTTAATTCACGATCCGTAGCATCTTCATCGTAGATTTTTGCAACACCAACAATTTGGTCACTTCTACCTTTTAGATTAATGATTTTTACACCTTTGGCGTTTCGACCGATTACATTAATATCACGTAACGAAATGCGAATAGCAATACCACTTTGCGTCATGATAATAAGATCTTCAACACCGTGAACCGCAGCGGCGTAAACTAGTTTACCAGCCTTATCTTCATTTAGAGTAATTACCCCTTTAGCATTACGTTTAGTTTTACGATACGATTCTACTAGTGAAAGCTTACCATATCCTTTTGCACCAAGGCTAAAGATGTAAGCACCATCTTTTGAAGATGATACACTAACTACCTTGTCATCATCTGAGAGTCTAATACCGCCGACACCACGTGCAACCCGACCCATTTCACGCACATCAGCAACATTGAAACGATTAATTCTTGAATTAGAAGCGGCAATAAAAATCTCTTCATCTTGATCAACGACGCGCACATCAATTAAATGGTCGTCTTCTAATAAAGAAAGTGCGTATTTTCCATTTTTTCGAATTAATTCGTATTCTTTTAGGTTGGTTTTTTTAATTACTCCTCGCTCAGTAACAGTAATTAGCGATTGGCTTTCTTCATAGTCAGTGACGCAAATGATTTTGACAACTTTTTCATTCTTTTGGATGGTTGGAACAATGTTAACAATTGGCGTACCTTTTGATTGTTTAGTTCCCGAAGGAATTTCGTGTCCTCTTACTCGATAGATTTTAGCTTCATCGGTAAAAATTAATAGATCAGCGTGCGTATTAGCAACAACAACATCTTGAATGTCATCATCTTGGTAAGTTTTAACAGTGGATACACCAACGCCGCCTCTTCTTTGTTCACGATACTCTTCTAGATCAATTCGTTTGATGTAGTTATTTGAACTTAGAGTGATAACAATTTCTTTTTGAGGAATCAAATCTTCGTTGTTAATGCTACTCATAACATCTCAACGAATTTCGCTACGACGTTTATCGCCATAAGCTTCTTTAACTTCTTGAAGTTCTTTAATGATTAATTCAATTAATTTTTCATGGCTTGAAAGGATTGCCCGATATTCAGCGATTCTAGCATTAACTTGATCAAGTTCATCGTTCATTTTTTCAATTGCTAGCCCTGTTAGTCTACCTAATCTCATATCAACAATGGCTTTAGCTTGAATTTCACTTAATGAGAAGGTTTGACATAGTTTTGCTTGAGCATCAACATCAGTTTTTGATTTTTTAATAATCTCAATAACGCGATCAATATTTTCAACACAAATCTTTAGTCCTTCTAAAATGTGTGCTCTGGCAAGGTCTTTTTCTAAGTCGAATTGCAGTCTTCTTCTAGTAACATCAATTTGATGATCTAAATATACTTGTAAGCATTCTTTTAGATTTAGTAGTTTTGGTTCACCATTAACCAAAGCAATCATGTTGAATGAAAAGTTAGTTTGTAGTCTAGTTAATTTATAAAGAGTATTTAGAATAACTTCGGGAACAGCATTCTTTTTGACATCAATTACTACTCTAATTCCATCACGGTTAGATTCATCACGGAAATCAGAAATGCCTTCAATACGTTTATTTTTAAGATGATCAGCGATTTTTTCCATAATTTCCGTCTTTTTGACTTCATATGGAATTTCCGTAATAATAATCTTGCTTTTACCATTTGCTAGTTCTTGAATGTTAGCTTTTGCACGCATGGTAATTGAACCACGTCCGGTTTTATAAGCTTCAATTAAACCCGCTTTGTTAAAAATTGTTGCTCCAGTAGGAAAATCGGGAGCTAGAACAAATTCCATTAAACCATCAATAGTGATTTCAGGGTTTTTAGCAAGAGCACAAACAGCATCAATAATTTCACCTAGATTATGTGGAGGAATATTCGTTGCCATTCCGACAGCAATCCCACTAGTTCCTGAAACTAATAAGTTAGGAAATCTTGAAGGCAATACGGTTGGTTCTTTTTCAGTACCATCATAGTTGTCAATAAAATCAACCGTATTTTTCTTAATGCCATCAACCATGACACCCGCAATTTTACTCATTCTCGCTTCGGTATAACGCATGGCAGCAGCTTCATCGCCGTCAATTGATCCAAAGTTACCATGGCCATCAATTAATGGGTAACGCAATGAAAAATCTTGTGCCATTCTAACCATGGCTTCGTAAACTGATGAATCCCCGTGTGGGTGATACTTACCTAAAACATCCCCGACAATTCTGGCCGATTTTTTATGTGGTGCCGTATGAAACATACCAAGTTCACTCATACCATATAAAATTCTTCTATGAACTGGTTTTAGTCCATCACGAGCGTCAGGAAGAGCACGCGAAACAATAACACTCATCGCATACTCGATGAATGAACTTTTCATTACTTTGGCTAAATCAGCTGGTTGAAGACCGTTTTGCTCAGTTTCAAGAAGTTGGCTTTTTACTTGATAACCTTCTTTTTCTTGAGGAATTTCTTCTTCGTCTTCATCTTCTTCTTTAGCTTTTTCTTCTTCAAAAACTTTTTTTATTGTGTCATCAAATTCGTAGTATTTACTATCGTCATCAAAATTTTCATCTGATTTTTTTAGTTTTTCTTCATCTTTTTTATCATCACTCATCGGATATTTTCTCCTTGGTTTTTATAGCCACAAATTATTAAAAATTATACCAAAATGACACCTTTTTTTGGCAATAATTTTTTTATTAAAAATCATCAAAATTAATCAAAAAAGTTAACTCAAATTTCTTATTTACTTTAGTCTATTTTTCCTCAAAAATACTACTAAAAAATAAAAATAAATTATATTCGACATAAAAAGTTATTTTTTTGTTTGTTTTGGCAAAAATATCAATTCAAAGCACACGATGTTCAAAGTGAAGTAAAATTTAATAGTACAACGAGGATTTAAAAATAGGTTATTTCCTCGTTGAAGTTTATATATAGAGATCAAGATAAAAATAGGAGAAAATTTCTAATTAATATGCGGAAAAGAAAATTCGGTTTAGCGATGATTTCGCTACTACCGCTATTAGCAATGCCAGCGTTGGCTATAGCTTGTGGCGATAATACTAATACCGAGGCTTCAAAAGTAACACTAGATGTTAAAGATAAAGCTAAAAAATTAGCAACTGATATCAAAGCTACTGATATTATTGCTGATGGTTACAACAAAGATAAATACGAATTTAAAGTTACTGAACTTAAAGCGCAAGGAAACGAATTAAGCGTAACATATACTCTAACTGATAAAAATAGCAAAGTAACTAGTAATCCAATTACTAAAAAAATTTCAGGATTTTTAAGTAATAAATCGTTAGAAAAAACTGCTGGTGACATTCTTGCTATCAAAAGTCAATATGAACAAGAATTAGAAGAAAAAAATCTAAGCGGAGTAGCAGCTCCTACTAAAGAACAAACCGAGCAAATCATTAGCATCATTGCTAAATATATTGACAAATTAGCTGAACTTGAGAAAAAAGCTAAAGAAGAGAACACTCTAACTCCAGACTCACTTGCTTGAGTACGTGGTCTTAAATACAATTTAGAAATTGAAAAAGGTAATCACGAAAACGGACTTAGATATGTATTTGGTCAATTTGGATGAGGCCCAAGTAGCACTTACCCAGTAGGTGGCTACATAGGTGGATTTAGTAGAATTTGGAGAACACCAAAATTAGCTAAAATTTGATTGCAAACTATGAAAGAAGCAATAGATCTAAAATTGGTTCCTTCAAAAGTTTACATTAAACAAGTAATTCAAGCAACTATTACTGGTAGTTCTAACTTAATGGATAAAGTTAAGGCATTCATGACAGATGGTTCTAAAACTGAAATGAGCTTAGAAGAATTATTCCCATTGAATAGCGAAGACGAAAGCAAATGAAGCGATCAGGATTGAGTTAATAAATTCCTAAGAGAATATGTAACAACATACTACAAAGCATCTTCATACGGAAAAGGTGAAGATATTCAAGATCTTAAGCTTACCAAAAATAACGATGGCAATAAAGAACTTGAAAACACCATTGAATATGTTGAAAATAATGCGGTTAAAAAAGTATATGGCGTTGGATTAACTAAAAAAGATTTAGAACAAACAGAAGCTGGCCTAGGTTTTATGCCAGGAACACCAGGACAAATAACTGGTAAAAACATTTACGACCAATTAAGTAAAATGAATAGTACTTCAAGTTTAACACCAAACGAAGTATATGAAAAAGGTATTACTTCAACAAAATCTGCTTCTGGAAATATGGAAGCTATAGCTAGTGAAGTTGCTAAATTAATTGCTGGTGATAGCGGTGAATGAAAAGCTAAATATAAATATGACGATGATGGTGTTGGCCCTAATGAAGCAAAAGAAGTAGAAAAAACAATCAGAAGGGCAGATGGCACTATCGACCTTGCCGAATTCAATAGATGATTAAATGCCGAAGACTTCTTCTTTGGACGCGAAGATGAATCATATTATTCGGACGCTAAGAAAAAAGAACTTGATGATGATAAATCGTTGGATGACGCTCGGAAAAAATTAGAAAATCTAAACTACGGTTTCTTAAAAAATAGTGACGATAAATACGGAAGCATTACCAACAAACGATTCTGATACGGTGCCTTGGAAGCATTTAAAGGCTACTACCAATTTAAAGAAACTACCCAAAAATACGGCGCAAGTTTCTTTGGTAAAAATGTTCCTGATTACGGTGTAGATACTTATGATTATAACGAAAGAGACGCCCAAGGAGTTGGTGCTTATAGCAGCGAAGCTAAAAACTTCTACTTCAATGCCGATCCTTACTATGGGCTTCCTAAATGATCGGTGACTTCATTTGCTAACCACGAAAGTATGATGGGACACCACAACCAATTAATGTATGCAATACATCATTTAGCTAAAATAGGTGAACACAGTCTAAAAGGGGCCTTTGACTACACTTCATATGTTGAAGGTTGAGCACTATTCATGGAATGATTTGGTATTGAGGCCGGTTTCTATGGCACTCCAGATTACAACAATACTGATTACTATGCAAAACCAACTGACTTTACTACTGCTAAAGGAATTACTAGTTTCTTTAAAGCAAAAACTGCAAGCGATGTTACTGCTGAAGAAATTAAAAAAATCAAAACGTTGCATGGTGGAGTTTATTGATCAAAAGTAGATCCAGAAAATAAAATCACCGACGAAAAAGAACATGCTGCTAAAGCTGTTAAATTAGTTAACATGTTGCAATACTATGGTGCTTTAAATGAAACTCAATTACGTAACATGCGACTAGCTATTGACTCAGCTTATCATAGTTCTGGTGTTGAAACCAAAGACACAGATCTTCCAAAAGGTGCTTCAATTCAACAAGCTCGTGACTACATGAAGAAAAACTCAGCTTTAGGAATTGGTGACATTACCTCTGAATCTAAACGTTACTTTGGTTATGTTGGCCAAGCAATTTCATACAACTCTGGAAAAGAAGTGTTCTTAGACATCTACAAAGCGGTACAAAAGAAACTTGGCTTAACAAGAGAACAATTTATCAATGCCAAAACTACTGCTGAAGGTGAACACGGCGAAATTAAGAAACTATTCGATTGATTCTTAAGAAACAGCGCCCTTCCAATGGAAACATTGCGTGAAGTAATTTACAGTGTTTACGGAATTACAAACTAAATTTTGGTAATAAAATATTAAAAAAGAGAATAATAGACTTAATCTAAAAATTGAGCAAAATAAAAATTATTAGAGAAGGTTTTACTTTCTCTTTTTTATTTCAAACTTCTTCAATTACATAAATTAGGCTAATAAAAATTAGCAACAAAATTGTTAATTGTTTTTCAATGTTTTTAGAGATTTGTTTTTAGATGCGTCAATTATAACATTAGATTATTAAAAAAACATTTAACAAGCAATCAAAAACAAAAAATAGTAAGAAAGAAATATTATCGCAAAAATATAATGCTAAATTGGTATTTTTTAATTTATAGAATTTAGGGAACCGGATTAACGCATTATGTTGTCCGGCTGAAGTTATTATATATAAGGAAAAAGAAATGATAAATAAAAAGAAATTCAGTTTAGCGATCGCTACGCTATTACCATTAATGGCGGCATCTGCGGTTGCAATTTCTTGTGTTTCTGCAATTAACCAAGACGCAAGAAAAGTAACACTAGATGTTGAGGGAAAAGCTGATAAATATGCAAAAGATGTTACTGAAAAAGATTTAAAAGCAGCTAATCTTGACACTACCAAATATGACTTAAATGTAGTGAAAATTACACCAAAAGGTACAAAATTAGTAGTTGAATTTACCATCACTGACAAAAATAGCAAAGCAGTTAGTGAAAAAAGAACCTTTGAAATTTCAGGTTTTAAAAGCGCAGTTGAAAAAGTCGCTAAGCAAATCCTTGACATAAAGGATGAATTTTACGATGAGCTTGCGGAGCAAAAATTGAACAAAGTCTATGTCCCTAGCGAAGAACAATCTAAAAAAATTGCTGAAATTGCAACTAAATATATTAATAAGTTAGAAGCACTAGATGAAAATGATTTAACTCCAGATTCACTAGCATGAGCACGTGCCCTTAAATATGATTGAGAAATTTTAAAGGGCAACCACGAAAAAGGCCTTAGATATGTATTTGCAACATTTCAATGAGGGGCTGGCTCAACATACCCAATGGGAGGATATAGTAGAGGAACTCTTAACGCAGCCACTCAAGGTGAACAAGCTGTTAAGAATTTAATGGAAGCAATCGACTTAAATTTAGTACCTTCAAAAGTTTATATAAAAAATGTTTTAGCTCTTGCTTTGAAAAGCTTTTATATGAATGAAATTAAAGAGTTTATGGGAACAAATAAAGAAGAAATTAAACTTTCTGATCTTATTAAAGTTAGCGATAAACCGCAAAGCGAATGAAGCACTAAGGATTGAAGAAACAAATTTTTCCACGAATATGCAACAACTTACTATAAAGCTTCTAAGTACGGCTTCGGTGAAAATGTGGAAGAATTAAAATTAACAAAGAAAAATGACAAAAATGAAGTAGAAAACACGATTCAATATGTTGAAAAAGACAAAAATGTCTCTGTTTATGGAATTGGTTTAACTGAGAAGGATCTAAAACAAGATAAAGTTGGATTAGGTTTTATGCCAGGTACACCAGGAAAAATAACTGGTAAAGATATTTATGACCAATTAAGTAAAATGAACAGTACTTCTAACTTAACTCCTAATGAAGTTTATAAAAAAGGTATCACTTCAACTCAAAGTTCAATTGACAATATGAAAGCCATTGCCAGCGAAGTTGCTAAATTAATTGCCGGTGAAAGCGGAGAATGAAAAGCAAAATATAGATATGATGAAGACGGCGTTGGGCCAGAAGAAGTAAAAGAAGTTGAATCTGTTATTAGAAAACAAAATGGTGAAATTGATATCGCCGAATTTAACAAATGATTAAATGCCGAGGATTTCTTCTTTGGTCGTGAAGATTCGACATATTATTCAGAAGAAAAAATAAAAGAAATTGATGCTGACAAATCATTAGACAAAGCTCGTGAAAAATTAGAAGGTTTGGGATACTCTTTCTTGCAAAAAGATACTACTAAATATGGAAATATTACTAACAAACAATTCTACTATGGTGCGTTAGAAGCATTTAAGGGTTACTACCAATTTAAAGAAACAACTCAAAAATATGGAGCAAGTTTCTTTGGAAAAGAAGTTCCTGACTATGATGTAGATACTTATGATTATAGCGAGAGAGAAAGAAGCGGTGTTGGAGCATATAATAGCGGAACTAAAAACTTTTACTTCAATGCCGATCCTTACTATGGTCTTCCTAAATGATCAGTGACTTCGTTTGCTAACCACGAAAGTATGATGGGGCACCACAACCAATTAATGTACGCTGAAAATCATATAGCAAAAATTGGTGAACACAGCTTACCAAATGGCACATTTAGATACACTTCATATGTTGAAGGTTGAGCACTATTCATGGAATGATTTGGTATTGAAGCTGGATTCTATGGCACTCCTGATTACAAAAACAATGATTACTATGCTAAACCAACTGACTTTACTACTGCTAAAGGAATTACTAGTTTCTTTAAAGCTAAAAACTCAAACGATGTTACTGCTGAAGAAATTAAAAAAATCAAAGACTTGCATGGTGGAGTTTATTGATCAAAAGTTGATCCAGAAAACAAACTTAGCGAAAAAGAACGTGCTGCTAAAGCTGTTAAATTAGTTAACATGTTGCAATACTATGGGGCTTTAAACGAAACTCAATTACGTAACATGCGGCTAGCTATTGACTCAGCTTACCATAGCGATGGAGTGGAAACTGCAAATCCTGATCTACCAAGAGGTGCATCAATTCACCAAGCTCGTGAATATATGAAGAAAAATTCAGCTTTAGGAATTGGTGATATTACTTCTGATTCTAGACGTTACTTCGGTTATGTTGGACAAGCAATTTCATACAACTCTGGAAAAGAAGTATTCTTAGATATCTACAAAGCTGTACAAAAGAAACTTGGCTTAACAAGAGAACAATTTATCAACGCTAAAACCGATGCTGAAGGCGAACATGGCGAAATTAAGAAACTATTCGATTGATTCTTAAGAAATAGTGCTCTTCCAATGGAAACATTGCGTGAAGTAATCTACAAAGCATACGGAATCACAAAATAATTTTTCTAGAAATTAATTGATACAAAAGGGGGATTTTGCCCCTTTTTTTAAGTGCAAATTTGAACTTCTTAATAATTTGTTTTGTGGAATCGCTTTAATTGACTTAGTGAAAAACTTGCTTTTGTTTGATTATTAATTTATTTGCAGTTTATGTAATAAAATAATTGGTATGAAATTCCATAATGTTTATATTGATTTTGAAGCTATAACTCACCCATTTGCTAGCGTAATAGGTCTTCCTAGTGGTACGCCTTTTGCTTATACAATTGGACTTTTAAACGATAAAAATCGCTTTGAATCAAAGACTTTTATTATGGACTTTACCAAACACAATTCTTTGCCAGCTATTTGACTGATGCTTCGCAAATTTATCATTGCCGATATCCATAGTATTAATCCTAAAATTGATATAAAATCTGTTAATTTTATTGGCCATAATCCAGTTTTAGAACACGATTGTCTAAAGAAACTTTTCCCCGAAAATAAAGTTGTACCTTTAATTGATTATCCAAATATTTCTTTGTCGAAAATAACTGCTAAAACTTTTAACCAAACTTATTGATTTAAAACTAAAAAAGCAATCATTAATACCAAAAAAGAAACTTTAATAAAACGCCTCCCAGAACGAAACGGAGCAATTGCTTCATATGCCGGATATTGACTATATGTTTCTAGTTTAAAAGATCTAAGAGCCAACGATCGTCGCAAGAAATATTTTATTGACCTTGAGAAAAAAACTTTATTAAGAGAACTTCGCGAATATTCAAGAGATGATGTTTTGAAGATGATTTTTGTCACTCAACATGTTGATCAATTAAATATGTGAATCAAAGAATTCAATGCTAAAAACGAACTTCTAAAGCAAATTCGCAATCTCAAATTAGATGATAAATTAACAATTAAAGATGTTAAAGAGAAAATTTGAACTTTATAATAATGGTTCAAATTAACTGAGGAGGACAAATGGAACAAAGTGTTAAGAAAAATCGCTTTTTGCGTTACTTCTCTAGTTCAAAAGCGATGTGAAAATTGTATTTTATTAAGACCTTACCAGTGGTAATTGGTGAGATCATTTTTTGCATCAATGGTTTTTTAGATAATTTCATGGTCAGTCATATTGTTCATGGAATTGACGCACTTACTTATGCTAATACTTGAACTAGCATTATTTATACTATTTTCTTTGCTATTCAAGGAATTGCCGCTATGTTTGTAGGCCAGTATTATGGTAAACAAGAATATGACAAAGTTAAACAAATTATGGCCATTAGAGTCTGATCATATTTAGTTTTTGTCTTGTTTTTTGCTATTCCTGCTTGAATTTCCCCGACATCAATGATTAGTCTTGTTTCAGGACCGATTTCCCCTGAAGCGATTAAAATGGCAAACTCATATTTATTGCTTATTACTTTTTCATGATTAATCACGTCATACAACTTTAATACTAATATGCTTTTAAATGAAACTGGGCATTCAAACTACGCTTTTGTTAGTGCAGTTTTAACCTTAGTAAGTAATGCTGGAGTTAATGCCATTTGCCTATATGTTTTTAAAAAACCCGCATATTTTGCTGCCGTTGGGTCAATCATTAGCGCCGTCGTTTGTTTAATAAGCGATTCACTTTTTACTTATTTCAAAGATCGCAAAATTTTCATTGGGGTTGTTAGTCTTTTTAAAATTAGTCGACCAATTGCTAAACAAATGGCATCAAGAATTCCCGCCGCTATTATTACTTTAATAGCAATGGTTACAATCCCTGCAAGAATGTTCTTTTGAGCAAGAGCATTCCCAGAAAAAAGCATTGGTGAAAGCTGAATGGCTATTAGTGGGGTTTCAATTCTAGGGCTAGTTGAAAGCTTGGCATCAGTAGCCGCCGCTACTACAAGCGCATGTTCAAGTAATGTGTCTTTTTTCGTTGCCAAAGAGCTTGGAAACAATAATTTTGAAGAAGCCGATCGTCATGCTTATGCTCTTAAAGGTTTTCATATTTTAAGCGGCGTTTTACTTTCTATAATTATGATTGCTGCTGTTTATGGCATTATCAATGTTAATGCAACTAGTTTGGGAATTCAAGAGGGCGCAAGGAACTATCTTCAAGATCCTAGTAATTTTGAAGCTATAAAAAATGCTTTTCCAACGCAAATTATTAATCCTAGTGATTTAACAGAAGAATTTATTAGTGCAAGAGTATTAGAAGCAAAGGCTGTTTTTAAAAAAGACTTTACTTTAGCATCATGAGTATTTATTGCTTTTAATCCCATTTGAGCGTGATTCTATACCACCGCTGCCTTACTAAGAGCGGGTGGAAAAACCTACATTAGCTCACTAGCAGTTCTACTGTCGCAAGGAACATCATTTTTATGACTGCTATTTACCACTTTATACCTAGTGCCATATCACCGTGATGTTATTAGTTTGCCACTTAGTTACCTAATTTTCTATTTATACGACTTTGTAAGGCTACTAATGTTTGAACTTTTTCAATGAAAATCTTCATGAAAACAAAATATTACCACTGAAACTGAAGCTAAAGAAAATAGCATAGTTGAAGAAAGCACTATTAAAACGCAATAGCTAAATTCGTCTATAATTATTAAAAATACTTTGAGTACAAGACAAATCTTTAGTTAATTAATTTTGAGGTTATTTATGAAATTTATTATTGACAAAACATATTGAGAATTATTTCCCGATAGTAAATTAGGTGTGCTATTGCTTAAAAATATCGAAAATGGCGAAAGTGATGGCGAAATAAAAGCAATGCTTACTAAGGCTAATCGTGAAGCCGAGAAATATTTGGTCGATGATATTTTAAGCGAAAATCCGGTTATTGCTATTTGGAGAGAAGCTTATAAAAAATTCAAAACCAAAAAAGGAGCAAGAAGTTCTATTGAGGCATTGCTAAAAAGAGTAAATTCTGGCAATTATGTTGTTTCAATTAATAAACTTGTAGATATTTATAACGCCGCTTCTTTAAAATATGCTTTGCCTTGTGGTGCTGAAGATCTTGATAGTTTCGTAGGTGATCTAAAGCTTACTATTACAAGTGGTGGTGATAAGTTCATACCTTTGGGCGCGGAAGTTGAAGATAATACTTTGCCAAATGAACTTTGTTATCTTGACGACGAGGGCGCTGTTTGTCGTTGCTTTAATTGACGCGACGGTCTTAGAACTATGGTAAAGAACGAAACTAAAAACGCATTTTTAGTAATGGAACTATTAGATGAACGTGTTGAAGAATTGAACCTAGCATTGGATTTTATCGCTGAGAATGCCAAAAAACATTTAAGGGCAAATGTTGAGAAATTTGTTTTGGATATTAATAAACCTGAAATTACCTTAAAATAAATAAAATTTAAAAAATGAATGTGTATATTTAGTTGGTTTTAGCTGTCTAAAATACATATTTTTTTGTACTCAGTGGCATAGCAATGCAATGCTTTTGTGTTGCACTTGTTTTGACTTTTAACCATAACTTATTAAAATTAAAAAGATCCTCCGTCAAGAAGATCTTCTATGGTCAAACTTAATTGAACTGGTACGCCCTAGAGGACTCGAACCTCTGACCCAATGGTTAAAAGCCATTTGCTCTACCGCCTGAGCTAAGGGCGCATTCTGGTACCCAGAACTGGACTTGAACCAGCACGGTCATTACAACCAACGGATTTTAAGTCCGTAGCGTCTACCATTCCGCCACCTGGGCAATTGCCTTTTTAGACAAATGCCTAATTATTATAATACAAAGAAGAAAAAGTGTAAATAATTATTCATTTTTTTAACTAAAAAATAAAAGAGCGACATTAATTGCTCTTTACTAAAGATGAATTTAATAATTTAAATTGGTAGTTATTAAAAGAAAGAAAGAAGAAATCATTGAAACTATTGTGATTCTTAATTTTTTTAATCATAAGCATTTCATAAGTAAACATGGAAATACTTATAGTAAAAATAATGCTAATAAAGTTAGTGAATAGTCTTGCTAAGGCACGCAATGTTCCTTGTTGATCGTAGTTGTAAATGGATACAAAAATAATTAAAATAATATTTACCAGAAAGGGGATTACTAAATCAAAAGATATGGCTCTATTAGTTGCAATTTTTTTGATTTTTTCAATATCAACATCAATGAAACTGTGTTTGGCAAAATCGGCGTTAACTTCATTAATCAAATTTTTAAACTCAAGTGAATTAGGAGTGTAATTAAAGATTGAAGCTAATAAGTTAATGAATTCAATTTTGGTTAAGGCTTTATCACTATTATAAAATTCAACAATACGGCTATCTTTAACAATAACTAGCTTTGATTTATTATTGAGTGATTTTAAATAGCAGTAGTACACAAAAAAGTCGTTTATTGATGATTTTTTAAATACATTAAGCAAGATAAAAGAAATTACTATTAAAATCAATCCCGAAAGAATACCAATTAGGGAATTGATGATAATTTCATTAGTAAACATCCCTACTGAACTATTAAATTTACTACGAAAAGTGGCGCCTAAAAAAGAAAGCACTACTAGCAAAAGAACAGTTGCGACAATCAAAATTATTCAAAATCAAAGTGATCTAATTGATGCTTTTTTAAGAATAGCTAATTCTTTTTTACGGTTCTTCATATTCTTCCTTTCGTATCACATAATTTTACTTTATTTTTAGCTTTAAAAAAAGAAAGTCCACCAATAAAGGTGGAATTATCACGAAAGAGTCATTTTCACATGATATGGTGCTCCAGACTGGACTTGAACCAGCACGATTCGCATCGGTTGATTTTGAGTCAACTGCGTCTACCATTCCGCCACTAGAGCATTTGCAATGTATATTATAAAACAAAACAGCATATTTGCTTATAATGTTATACATGAATTTATCAGATATTTTTAAAGCACAAGTTGAACTAGACGAAAGAATTCAAGAATCAGCAAACCAAGGCGAATTTAAAGATTGAGAGCTTAAGGCTGTTATTGCTTTGTTAGTTGAATTAGGCGAATTTGCCAATGAAGTTAAACTATTTAAATATTGAAAAAAACATAAAGAAATGGACCGTGAAAAAGTCTTAGAAGAATTTGCTGACGGCATTCATTTTTTAACTAGTTTTTCATTGAAATATAAAGTTAAATCAACTATCAAAGTAACCATTAAATATCAAGACTTTTGTCAACAACTAGCTTACACTTATCGTCTATTCACTTCACTTTTTCATAAAAAATCAAAAAAACTATTTACAAAAGCATATAGTGCTTATTTAGGACTAGGTTCATTAGTTAATATTAGCGTTAATGACATTATTAATTCTTATTTTAAAAAAAATAGAATTAATCACCGTCGAATTGATGAAAACTATTAAAATAGGCTATTTTGATTAGTTTTTTGAATATATAAAAACTTTAAAAAATTAAGTTAAAATTATTGGAAATATTATTCTTGTTTTTTCTTATTAATAATTATTCGGAGGATAGTAGTGAGCAAAATTAATTTTTTTGCCCTAGGGGGCTTGGATGAAAAAGGCAAAAACTCATACGTATTAGATATTGATCGCAAGCTTTTCATCATTAACGCAGGAACGAAAGTGCCAATTAACTCACATAATGGCATTGACACTCTAATTTGTAACTATGACTATTTAGAAAAACGACAAAAAGACATTGTCGGACTTTTTTTGACTGATGTACAAAATAAATCATTTTCAGCTATACCTTGGCTACTAATGAAGATTAAAGGTTTGAAAATTTATACTTCGGCTTTTAATAAAATTGTGACAATTGATCGAATTTCAAAATACAAGATTGAACATAATGATTACGAAATTAAAGCCATTAATAAAGAAACTCACTTTGGCAATGTTTCAGTGACTCCTATTGACATTGCTGGTAGTTTACCTGGTCAAGTTGCTTTTAATTTTCACACTAACGATGGCAACATTTTATTTTTAACCAATTTTGTTGATGGCAATTTAGGTCCTTATGGACAAACTGACATTGCTAGAATTAAACAAAGCTTTAAAAATAAGCCACTAAAAATTCTAATCATGGACTCTGGTAAAAGCAACTATCCTGGTAGAAGCATTGATAAGCTTTGAGTGTCAAAAAAAATTGAATATAAGTTTAAAGAAGCGTCCGCTGCTAAAAAGAGAGTAATTGTCGGGCTTTATGACGAAGACATGATTACCGCTCACGAGATTTTAGTTCTTGCCAAAAGATATAACATGCCCGTTATTACTTACGGTAGAACATATTCACAATTAATTTCTTTAGTCAAAAAAGTAGACAATAAATTACAATGACCAGAGTTTATTGACTATCGCGCTGCTAATGATATTGAAAGCGCCGTTATTTTAGTTACCGGCGCAATTGAAAGATTGTATTTAAGGTTCGTAAGAATTGCTACTGATCATGATATCTATCTAAAAATTAGAAAAGATGATGCCGTTATTGTTATCGCGCCTCCAATTAACGGTCTTGAAGTAAATTACGCACACACCTTAGACGAAATTGCTAGAAACACTTCAAACCTAATTGAACTTGATTCTGATCAATACTATTCATGCAACCCTGCCAAAGAAGACATCAAAAATTTCATCAAAGCACTTAGCCCCAAATACTTTATCCCTATTCAAGGGCTTTATCGTTATTTAGTAGTGGCTACTCAAGATGCAAGATCAGTTGGTATGAATGTTGGTAATTGTATTGTCTTACAAAATGGCCGTGTCGCTGAGTTTCAAGACTGAAACTTAACTGGCCAAAAACATACAATTAGAAATGTTGGAGATGTAATCATTGACGGTTTTGGTGTTGGTGACATTTCTCATGAGGTTATAAAGGAAAGAGAAAATTTGGCGAGAGACGGCATTATTGCTCTTAGCTGTTTAATTGATTACAAAAAAAGAACGCCAATTAATACTCCGCAAATTACTTCTTATGGAGTCATTACTAAAGATAATAAAGATGTAGTTTATAATATTATTCAAGAACTATTTGAAAAAGAATTCGCTAATAAACGCTCGCCAAAAGAAATTGACTTGCGTGACATTCAAGATAAGCTGCGTCGTGGTATCCGCAAAAAAATCTACAAAGCAATCGAAAAAGAACCAATGGTCATTATCACCTTATACGAGATATAATTTATAGAATATGACAGAGCAAGGCAAGAGAGAAGAAAAATCAAAAAAACTAAAAGTTTCTAAAGAAAAACAATACTTTGTTTTGAAAGATGAAACTTTTATTTGAACTTCGCTAGCTTTACTAGTGTCATTTTTTATTATTATTTCTTTTCTACAAGTCAGAGGCTTAACAACAATTCACTCATATACTATTAATGTCATTTTTGGTATGTTTTCAATTTTATTTTATGTGTGAATTTTGCTATTAATTTTACAAAGGCTTTTTTCGCTAAAAAAAGTTTATTCATTGCATTTCTTTCACTTTAGTTTGTGAAGACTTGCCCTCTTTTTTGTTGCGATTGCCATTTTTGGAAGCTTAATTTTTAATGTTTACTACGGTTATAAAGGTTTTGCTTCAGCGCAAGTATTTCCAAAGATTTTTGATGGTTGATTTACTCAATTTAAAAGGGGTAGCAATCCTTGACTACCATATAAATGAACAGCGGGTATTTTTGGAACATTTATCTATGCTCTAACTTCTATTTTTGGCGGAACTTTTGGCATGGTATTTGCTTATATTTTTGCCATTGTTTTTTTCGCTTTGGCTTGCTCAACCTTTTTTATTAGTGATATGAAATTTCAATTAATTAGCCTAAATAAAAAACATCGTGAAGTAGCAAAAGCAAAAATGCTGGCGAAAAAAACAACTAATATTAAAGTCAAAATTAAAGTTGCTGAAAACTCAAAGAACAATGAAAACGACAATAATTTCGCAATTAGCATGCCACATGAACTTCATAGTAACGAATCAAGCAAATTAGCTAGCTTTTTACAAGAAAATGCAAGCGATTTAAAAGATTCATCTACCAATCTTGAGCAAGATCAATTAATTACTAATCAAGTTGTTCAAGAAAACAGTACCAATAGCGATAGTGGCATTCAAATTACTAACGAAAAATTCCATTCGGAAGAGCTTGTGTTGAACAATAGTAATAATGCTATTACAAACAACTTGGATGACGATCCTTTTGACTACACCGAGGAAACTGATATTCTAGCAATTTCATCTAATTCTCAACAAAAGCTTATTAAACAAATTCAATTTGAACAAGCCAAAGAAAGTGATGAGAACCTCCAAAAAACTGTCGAGAGTTATATTTCAAAATTTATTGACCCTACAGAATTAAACAAATATCAAAGTGAAATTGACAATGTTGCTAATTTAGAAGAACAAGCCAAGGAACTTGAGAAAACTAAAACCTTTGAAATTACTATTGATTTTGAAGAAAAAAAATCTAACGACATTGCTAAGAAAAACGTTGGTGAAAACGAAGAAAATAACAAAAAAACCAAGCGTTACAGCTTGATTGAAGACGAAGAATCGTTTTTCTAATAAAACTCTTTATACATGATGAAAATCAAAATTTTATAGCATTAATTTAATTGTTCTTTGATTGCAAGGGCAATTTCTTTTTTTACAATCTTTTCAAGCTCTTCTAAGCTAGCATTGCGAATCTTTGTGTAACTGCCAAAATGTTCAATTAGTTTTGTTAATGTATGAGGGCCTAGCCCTTTGATTTTAAGTAGTTTCGAATTTAGCATATTTTTAGTGTTTTTACGATGGTAAGCTCATTTAGCAAACCGATCTACTTCTTGCTGCATGCGGCTCAAATAATGAAAAACATCTAAATCGTTAACTACAATTTCTTTGCCTTCTTCATTGATGAGAGTTCTTGTTTCATGCTTATCGTTTTTTACTAAACCAAAAATGGGAATATTTAAATTTAAAGCATTTTGCGATTTGCGGATTGCTTTAATTTGAGCAATATCACCGTCAGCCAAAATTACATCAACGCCCTCGCTTCATTCTTTTAGATAATTAAGCGAAGTTTGCCGCATATACTCAACGTCAGCGTGACGAAAATTATCAATGAATAAATTAAAATAACGATATAGGTTTTTATTGGCTTCGCCATTTTCAAAACAAACACCGACGCCAATCGCCACGTCAGTTCCTTTAGAAAAGGAATTATCAAACAAAATAATTCTTCGGCAAGTCTTTTCTAAATAGTCACCTAGTTTGAGATGAGTCTTATATGCTTTATTTTTTTGTGATAAAAAATTCTCTAATTTTCTTTGCTGATCATTTTGGGCATTTTTATTAGCAAGATCAATCAACGATAAATACATTTTGGTTTTAGCAAATACCATTATTTCTTTAACATCAAAATTAAAACTCGCAAATTTGTCATCTAAAACCACCTCATCGGGCAAAGGATTCTTTGAATAAAACTCATTTAAAAATTCATTAATAAAATTCTCTTTTGAGGTTTTGATATCTAAAGCGAATTCTTGTTGATTAATTAAAGTACCAGAGCGATAGAAATTAACAAAAATTAACATAATTTCTTGTGATTCATAAAAACCAAAAACATCTATTGACTTCTGACTTTTAATAAAAGTTTGTTGTTCTTGTTTGTTGTAATCTAATAAATCCAAAATCGAACTATAAAAAGAAGAAACTTCAAATTGAAATACTTCATTAGTTTCTTTAATTTTTTGTTTTAAATTGTTACGAAATTCAGGCCCGAATTTCATGATTTTTTTGGCTTCTTCAAATTTTGTTTTCCAATACTCTTGCGATGCATTCTTAATCAAAAGACCATCTTTAGCTAGAAGCAGGTGATTTAAATAACGAATTAGGGGTTTGAAGTTTTTATTGCTTGGTAGTGGGCCATAATAAATGCTATTTTTTTCTTTTTTATAATGATTTTGAATATCAATTTTAAAGCCGTTATTTTCTAATTTGACTCTAATATATGGAAAAGAGCTCCTAATTGGAAAAAGAACATTATAAAATGGGCGATATTGATCAATTAACTTTCTTTCTAAAATAAAAGCTTCACGGTCACTTGTTACTATGAACGTGCTAAAAGAACCAATTTTTTCAAGCATTTTAGGAGTTTTATAAGAATTGAGCATATTTTTATCAAAGTATTGGCTCATTCTTACTTGCAAGTTTTTTGCTTTACCAACATAAATTACATTGCCATCTTTATCTTTTCATAAATAAACCCCTGGCAAAGCAGGGACATTTTTAATTTCGCTTTTATCAATCATTAAATTTTCTTTTGGCTATGAAAATCGATGAAGGCATTTAACATTAAATTGAAACGGTCTCATGGATCAAGCTCAAATTCCTTTGTCAAAACTTCTAAACAATTTTCATAAAGCCCTACTTGGGTATCATCAATAGTTTTACTTATAGTGTGTGATAAAAAGTAATCAGGAGTTTTTTTATCAAAGAAGGTTAAATTTAATTCCGCTACGATTGGTTCAAGATTAACGCTCATTTTACTATCTTTATATAGCTGAGCAAATTGAATAGCATTTAGATCAATTTTAGTAGCAAAAATTGTTATTGACAAGTAATGTTCTTTATTAAATTCAACTGCAGTAATGATTGTTGGTATTTTAATTCCCGCAGTACTAACATTACCCTCTTTATCATTAAGCATTGCACTAAAAGTTGCGTAAGGAAACCTTTGTTCATCAAAATATTTATATTCATCTTTGCTGCATTTAAAAAGAAAGGCAAAGTCAAACAATGGGAAATTTTCGACCATTTTTTCATATCTTGCAAAAGCATTGATGTTATCTTGATTAGCACTTGGGTTTTGTAAATCTTGCATATCCTCAGGAAGAGCATAGTACTTACCAAACTCAAGCTTAGTATAAATAAAAACATTTTCAAGAATTTCATTAGTCTTTACTAATAAAACATTGGCACGGAAACGGCCATATTGTGGAAAAAGTTTTCACCTGTCCAACATAAATAATTCGTCTCTAGTAACTTCAAAAACCGTTCCTTTGATTGAACTTGCTCGATCTTTTTTTACTAGAAGCATTTGTGAATCATCAACGCATTTAATAAAACCATTTAAGACTGCTTCGTGTTTTACTAAATCTTTTTTAAAAAGTTGTTCATAGAAAATTGGCAATTGTTCTTCGCCATAGCTGAACACATAAATTTTTTCATTTGTCATGTTATTATAATTCCTTACAAGGTTATTTAAATTATATACTAGGTTCTTTTGTTATAATTAAATAGCCATTAGAATGATAACCTTGTAACCTGGTCAGGATAGAGATATAGCAGCCAAATCGAGAAGTGTCATGTCTGGTGGTTTTTTAAGTAAGGGGAGTTAAAATGATTTGTTCAAGAGTACTAATGCCAGTTAATAATACTAATGACTATGATCTATTAATTTTATTGAGAACTATTGAATTTACAATCTATTGTAAAACTAGCGACTTTTATCACGAAGGTGAAATACTTGGCAAAGAAATTGCAAGCGATTTAAGTGAATATGACAAAAACACTTTAGCAAATAAATATTTCGTGCCAAATGAATTTTATTTAACTCCTAACGCTTGCTTTGACAAATACAATTCAAACAATCTCAAATGAAATTATAACGATGATGAAACTAACTACTACTCTAGCAAAATCATTTTAAACTTACTTAAAAAACTACACACCAATTTAGCTAAAGAAGACCTTAACTTTAGCTTTATTCTTTTCCAAGATGAAGGTGAATTCGCCAAACCTTTTTATATCTATTGTCATAATGATTTAGCAAAAACTGAATATGATAGATTAAAAGACCTTCACGCCGATGATCGCTTTTTACTTTTTAACGCGACTAATGTAATAGAAAAAGAGTTGCCAAAAGCAAATAAAATGTTTTTAACTAAAAGCAGCTATTCTGATTATTTGGAAAATAAGCTAAATGCTAATGTACAACACGCAATTGATATAGTCGAACATAAACTTAAAAATTAGTTAGAAAACTCTTGAAAATTTATCATTGCAATCAAAAAATACAAAATAAAAATTTATTTTAAAAACTTAACTATTGAGATCTTTGTTAATTTTTTCAAGTAAATCTGCATCTAAAACGGTTTTAGCATGCATTGAAATAGTCGCTTTTTTTTGTCTAACTTTTGAAATATTGAAGGTAACATATCCTTCATTAATATTGACGCTATCTATTGGTAAAAAATACAAGCTATTAATTTCATATCTCGTTGTTTTCAATTTACCTCTACCTCTTTTTTTATTTTTCGATTTGTATGGCAATTTAACATTTGTGCCTATAAATTCAGCACCCTCTTTAAAAAGAGTGTGTTTTAGATTTAACGGTGTAAAAACCTGATAATTATTTCTTCCCGCCATTCTAATCTCTGAACCTGAGGTATTTATATTTTTTAGAAGCTTATCTGCTGGCAAGGCTACCATCTTGCTAGATTTTTGCAATAAGTATAAATCTAACTCTTTATTTTCAGAAGTAGAAAGAATTATCTCTTCCGCCTTTTTTTCATTTAATGGAAGTTTATAGTTTGAACCTACATGTTCAAAAACATTATGTTTCTTGTTAAATCCATCTATATACTCAATAAGGCCTGAAAATTGTTGCTTGATTTTTTTAGAAGCAATTAACTTCCCATCTTCTTTATAATCTAAATCATATTCACCCATTTTTGCGTTTGTATCTTTAATTTCCAATCTTATTCTAAAGCCGTCTTTAACAAAGATTCCATCTATTGAGTGGGGATCTCCATATTGTAGTAATGCCAAATTGCCTTTATCCTCATGGTAAATATATTTTGGATTTTGGCTTTCTAGCTTTCCTTCTTTATTTTTAATCAGGGAACTTAATAATTGTTGAGGAACCTCTCCACCTTCTTCCATATCAACAAAATTATTAAAATTTAAAAGTCTTGCAATGGTTTCCATAACAAAACATTCGTTTAACATAGCACTTCTAAGTGCTTTGCGTTCGTTAAATTGTTTTTTAAATTCCGCTTTTGCAGCTCTAGATTGATTTAATATATTTTTCAAGTGGTTTGGCATATCGCTAAAAAAGAGATCGAAATCATCATATAATTCAAAGTTTTTTTTGTAGAATTCGTCCAAATCTTTTATATTTTTTTTAGAAGAAATTAGTGGGGTCAACCTACCTCTGTCGTATAGCTTGTTAAAGAAAAATTTTAATGTTTTATTTTTTTTCATGATTTACCTCGTAATTTTTATGAAGTAATTGCATATCTTTTGCATACTTAGGAAATAAAAGTTCGTTAATTTTTTGTCTAAATTCTTCTGGAAATTTTATACTTTCTTGTCATTTTCCTGCATTGAGTTTATATGAAACATAATCAGATTCGCTTTTTATCATCGAAGAAACTATATTATCCAGTTCTATAATTTTTTCAAACAATTTTTCATTATATGGAATGGAATATAATGTCCTTTTTGTGAACAAAATCCCCCCGTCAGAGAATCTTCATCACATGTATGCGTAGCTTGAATTTAGAAGCGAATACAATAGATCAAATGAGTTTTTGTTTTTAGCATAAATAGTAAAGTAACCACTTCTATTTAATGCTTTCTTACTTGCTACTATAAAATATCTTGCCGAAGTTGAAACATAAAGCTTATAATTATTGTTTTGTTTTGGGCGATCAAACTCTATGAGATCAGATAAATACTTGGGATTTTTTAGCTCGTGAACCATTGGTTCTAATTCTTTAAAAGCTTTAATTGGTTTATTCAAATTTTGAATGTTTGTGCCTAATTTACTCTTTAGGAAATTTAAATTAATAATTTCATTACGTTGATCTGTTCTAAATCTAATTAAATGCGTCAATTTAAATCCTTTAGAATCTTTAATGTGTTTCAAAGAAGCAATTGAAGCTCTTACCCCATTTGCAGAGTTTGTATTAAATATTCCATGCTTTCTGCCGTTAAATAATGTTCCAGGAACATTATCGAACGAAAAAATTTCTCCGCAAAATTTTTCGGCAAGTTTGTTTCTAAGATTCGAAAATTTAGCAGCCACCAAATATGATTGCGGTGAAACAACAACTGCATTTGCACAATAGTCAGTTATTTTATTTATAAATCCTGCATACAAATCTTTTGCTTGAATTAATATATCATCAACACTTCATGAACTTTTGAAATCTTTTATCACAGAATATGGGGGGTTAGTAATAACAGAAACACCTGCGGGTAGAGATATTTTTTTATTAAGAAAATCTCCCAAAATGACATTTATAGATGAGGAAACATTAGCTCTTAGCAAAACATCAATTTTTTTCAAACATATTTTCAAAGCTAATTTATCTTCATCGTAAAGATATAATTTACCCTTTAGTATGAAATCTATTGGATCAACACCTTTTATTGCTTTCATCATATCTAATACTTCAATAATTAAATTACCAGTTCCGCATCCCACATCAGCAATGCTAGTAATTTCATTTTCTAATAGCAACTCTGCCATTACACGGCTAACGTCTTGTGGCGTATAATATTTACCCATATCTTTTTTTGCTATTTTATTCGAGTGAGCAAGACCTATTTCATACAATTCTCCAAGATTATGAAAACTTAGAAGCTTATTGAAACTTAGCTCTTCTATCGTTTTATCGGTTATAAATTCCAATATTTTGTTTCACGTTTTTGACAAACCTAATTCATTTATCATTGCTTTGTAAAAATCCAATGTAAAGTCTTCAAGACTAATTATGTAATCATTTTTTTTCTTCATAATTAATTTTCACTTTTCCCAAATTTAAATTACTCAGATCTAGTTAATTATTTAAATAATTAATTCTAATATGAATGATATCAAAAAAACTCACCCCACCAACAAAACGACAAAAGAATTTTAACCTTATAAAAATAACTTTAATATTTAAAAAGAATTATAAAAATGTTATTAAAATTTGTTTTAATTTGCCAATAGAAACATCTCAAACTCAAAACTATATTCATTTTTTTAGGGATTTATAAGAATTTAATTAATGGTAAAAACGTTCATTAATTTAAAAACTTTAATAAATAACAAAAAATGTCAAATCACAAATTTGACATTTTCAATATTGCTCTAAAAAAATTAACGTCTGTTGTAGTATTCAACGATCAATGCTTCGTTAATATCTTTAGCAAATTCTTTTCTTTCTGGTAGTCGATTAAAGGTAACTTTAAAATCGGTTTTGGTTAGTCATGGACTAACAGTCATTGCTTCAACGGCATCTTTAACTTGTGGACTAGTTTGTAACGAAGGTTTCATTTCAATTACTGATCCTACTTTAATTACCATTGATGGAATGTTAGCTTTATGTCCATCTACTGTGAAATGACCATGGTTTACAAATTGACGAGCTTGTGCTCTAGTACGAGCGAAGCCTGCTCTAAAAACTAAATTATCTAATCTTGATTCAATCATTTGAAGTAAAATAACCCCAGTAACACCTTGTTTTTTAGATGCGATTGAATATAAGTGTTTGAATTGACGTTCATTTAAACCATACATGTATCTAACTTTTTGTTTTTCGTATAAGTGAAGTTGATAATCAGAAGGTTTTACTCTTCTAGCACCGTGTTGACCAGGTGCAGTGGTGCGTTTTTTACCTTTAGTAAACTCTTTATTGTTTTCTAGTAAAGAAATTCCATAGCGTCTACTTTTCTTGAAAATTGATCCTAAAAATCTTGACATATTTTTCCTTTCATATGCAAAGACTTACACATCTCTTTTATAGGGTTTTTATTCTAATGATTTCAGAACTTACAGCTTGCTTACTCTCAAATTTTTAAAACAAAATAAAAAACTTTATAAAATGATGATGTTGCTGTTTGTCAATGCAAACTAATTTTACACAATTTTAGAAAATAAAAGCAAAAAGGTGGGCGTGGCCACCTTTTTTAATCATTATATTTAAAAATACGACTTAATAGAACTTTTATTTATATAGCATATATGTATTAGGGAAGGTCTCACAAATATGCTAAGAAGCGATATCAAGGCAAAAGGAGTTAGCCTTTAAAAAATAATAAAAACAGAAAGGAGGTAACAAAGTTTTTATTTATAACATTAACTTTTGGACGTTAGAAAACACAATTATGAATTATGAAACTTAACAACATTCAACTATCGCCAATCAAAAAAGGATAACAAAATTAAAGCGTCTGAGTAAATACCTTGATATCTTATAGAAAGGGAGTTAAAAAGTAATAAAAATAAAACGACATGCTAGTCTTAAATAGGGATAGTTTAAAACTAGTTTAATATTAGGGGTTGTGGAATTTTACTTCCACATTTCAAGTCTACTATAAATAATACAAAAAAATAAAAACGCCAAAATTCCTAGTTTTTATTTTCTAAAAAATATAAAAATTAGTCGTTTTCTTTGCCTGATTCTAAAATTATTGAAGATGTGCTTAATTCCGGATTAAACTTCACTGCCATGCCTTGACAGAATAATTTAAAGAATCGTTTTAATCGCTTAAAAAGATAATTCTTGGTACGTTCAATCTCATGAACAAAAAACACTAATCTTGCAAGTTCTTTAGAAAACTTAATAATTAGTCATTCGTTTTCACCTAATACTAATTTGCATAGATATTTCTCTTTGTCGTTTTCAAGATTTCTTAAATCTTCAACATTAGTGATTGGCAAGTTAATAATATTGTCTTGAGCAAAGATCTTTGTTTCAAATGACTCTAAATTCTCAATTAAACATGGGTATGTAAACTTGTTAAAGTTAATAACACTAAGTCCTTGAGTAGCAATACTAAAAATATCCTCGATACTTTGGTTTTGAGTTTTGAAGTAATTTAACATATCTGAAAAAATTGACAGGCTAAGTACGGGATCGTATTCTAAAATGTTGTAATTAGAAAAATATATTTGTGAGTTTTCGTCAAAATACAGAGCATTTGCTAACTTTTTTTGTTCAACTAAGTTGTATATCGTTTTAACATCGTTAGCTATTTCGTATTTTTTAGCAATTTCGCTTATCAAGGTCGTGTTAGTGGCTTCGGAATTAATGAGAGCATGCGGCAAACGAAAATCTTCATTCATTGGGCCGTTTGTTTTAATAAAAGTTATATAGCAAGCAATTAAAAGATTGATGTCAACTAATTTATAAGTGCCAAAAAGACATTTTTTATCCTTTTGATAAAAAGCCACTTTTTTATCGTCATTCGCAAACTTAACAATAAAATCAAGATCTTTTTTAAAATAGGTAAGTTTTTGCGGAAATTCTTCTTTAGTTTTGTTTTTAATTAAACGGTACGAAATATCATTTCTGCCTAAAATTTTTTTAGTGAAGATATTGGTATTAATATTGGTAATTATTCCTAATTTTAGGAGTTTATTTCCTTCAATGTTGAAGTTAAACTTAACAATTTCATCAATGTATTCATTTAGCAATTTCTCATTGTCTAGCTTAATTGAAGTATCTAAAAATACTTCAATGTTTAAGGCATCAATTGTGTCATATTCTTTAGCAATATTTAACATTTGTTTAGCATTTAAATTATTGCCTTCACTATTAAAAAAACTAAGAGCAAACAATTGCCGACTATGTGAGTATTGCGATAAAAAAATCGCCCCAGTTAAAGTTTTAATTTTTTGCATACTAAAAAGTAAAAACGGTTTAATAATGGCTATATCATTATCATATCTAATAACTTTAATTTGATTAGCATGCAAAACGCTAGTAATATAGTTTAAAAAAGCAATTGAATCGGGATTTTTTCTATCAGTAGCCACTAAAACAAAACGTTCTTGTAAATCAGGAGTGCTTTGATATAGCAAGTTAACATACGCTTGGCTTAGCAGCTTAATTGTCGCTTCATTAAAACTACTAAATCCTAGTCCGTTTCTAGCAATAAAACTATTGCGCAAAGTTTTAATTGGTTTAAAAAAGTTTTCATTAGTCCCTTGTTTGTCAAGTTTTTTTAATTTATTAAGTTGCTTCTTATTATCTTTAAAATAAGTAAATCATTGATTAATTGTTTTCATATGTTATTAATTTTACAAAAAATCCAATGTTGAGGCAAGCAAAAAGACCATTAGCCCAAAAATGAACAATTTAAAACATGAACCTAGTTCAATTAAGTTCATGCTTTAAGTTTTGCCTAAAAAATTATTCTAGTCTTCACTAAAAGCTGAATGATACAACTTTTCGTAAAAACCTTTTTTAGCTAGTAGTTCTTTATGAGTGCCACGCTCTACTATTTCACCACCGTCAAGGACCAAAATTTGATCGGCATTTACAATCGTTGAAAGACGGTGAGCAATAACAAAAGAAGTTTTGCCTTTCATTAAAGTAAGCATTGCATTTTGAATGATTTTTTCAGTTTTGGTATCAACATTAGAAGTAGCTTCGTCTAGAATCAAGATATTTTTATTAGCCACAATTGCTCTAGTGATAGCAAGGAGTTGTCTTTCACCTTGTGATAGGTTTGAGCCACCTTCTAAAATAACTTCGTCGTAACCATTTTCGAGTTGCTCAATAAAATTAGAAGCATGTGACATTTTAGCGGCATCTTTAATTTCTTCATTAGTCGCTTTTTCATTGGCATAACGAATGTTTTCCATAACAGTGTTTTTAAATAGAAAAGTGTCTTGAAGAACAATTGAGATTTGTGAACGTCAGCTTTTCTCATCAATTTCATGCGAAGAACGACCATCAATTAGTACTTCGCCACTATTTGGTAAATAGAATTTACTTAACAAGTTAATAATTGTAGTTTTTCCCGCACCAGTAGGACCGACAATCGCAAATACTTGGCCACGTTTGGCTTTAAAAGAAGCATTTTTTAGTTGTAGGTTTGTTGAACTTTTGTCATATGAGAAATTAACATTTCTAAATTCTACATTGCCTTGGGCATCTTCAATAATGTCTAGTTCATCTTCATTTACTTCGGGAGTTAATCTAACATATCTCATTACCCGGCCCGTTGAAACAATTGCCAGTTGGAAAGAACCAATATTTTCAAACAAACTAGTTAGTTTTGAGTTCATTAATCTAATATAAATTAATATCGAGAATAAAGAACCAGTAGTTAAATCATTGCCATTACCTGCACCGATGCCTTTAAGTGTTAAGACACAACCAATTGTGGCAACAATTAATTGAATCAAAAAGCTTGAAGCATTTGAATAAGGATAAATAATTGAAGTGTAGATTGTGGCTTTAGTTGAAGACTTAAACAATCGTTGGTTACGGTTAACAAATTCTTTTTTAACATTTTTCTCTTGGCTATAAGCTTTTATTAAATGGTGAGCACCAAGATGTTCTTCAATGTATCCATTTAATTTAGCAACACGAGCTTGTTGTTTTTGAATTTCCGGAACAGCTTTTTGTAGCAAGATCAAAATTGGAATAAATGAAATTAAAACTAGCACAATAACGATTGTTCCCAAATATGGACTAAGAACTAGTAAAAACACTAATGAAATTATTGTTGTGAAAACGGCATTGAATATAAGTGAAATGCTCACATAAGCACCATTACTAATGTTTTGGGCATCATTTGATAGTGCGGACATAAGCTCGCCACTATTTTGTGCTTCAAAATAAGAAATTGGCATCTTCATTAGTGCTTTGTAAGCGTCGTTTTGCATATGATAAGCTGCTCTTAGGCTACCTTTAATTGAAATCATGTTAGCAAAATAAGTGAGAAGCGAAGTTAGTAAAATTGCTACAAGAAGGCCACCAATTGAACCTCAAAATTTAGCTGGGCTAAAGGTTCCCGGTTGAACGTTGCTTCAACTTAAAAAATGGTCAGTGATAAAACCCACGGCAAAAATTTGGGCAATGTTAGAAATTGCTATTAAAGCATTCAAAACAATAACAATTACCAAAACACCTTTTCTATAGTTGATGTATCTTAGCAAATCTCGCATACTAACTTTTCTTGCCGCTGCTACATTTTTTTTGAAAGCTTTTTTCTCAGCAGGAGTCATGTGCTTGTATTTTTTTTGCGTTTGTTGTTGCATATTAAGATTCACCTCCCATCTGGGTTAGGGCTATTTCTTTATAAAGCTCATTATTTTTCATCAATTCATCATGAGTGCCAATATCAGAAATTTTTCCATGATCGAGTACAATGATCTTATCGGCATCAATGATTGATGAAATTTTTTGAGCAATAATGACGGTTGTCATTTTATTTTCTTTTGATGATTTTTTAATATTTTCTTTAACTAGCGCTTCAGTTTTTGCATCAAGAGCACTAGTAGAATCATCTAAAATTAAAATCTTAGGATTGTGCAAAATTCCTTGTGCAATGGCAAGTCTTTGTTTTTGGCCCCCTGAGAGATTAGCGCCTTGTTGTTCAATTTCATGGCCAAATGTTTTTTTAAATTTACTAATGTAGTTATAAGCGCAAGAAATTTTTGTAGCATTCAAAATTTCTTCTTCGGTCGCATCTTCATTAGCAAAAAGTAAATTAGATTTAATAGTTCCACTTAAAATTGTGGGCTTTTGATAAACATGAGAAATGCTTTTTTTAAGTGAAAAGCTATCAATTTCTTTAACATTTTTATCATCAATATAAACTTCACCATAGTGGGTTTTATAGTCATAACTTAGTAGTTTGGCAATTGTACTTTTGCCAGAGCCTGTTGGACCAATAATTCCCAACACTTCACCAGGGTTTACTTCAAAACTAATATCTTCTAAAATATTTTTTTCGCTCGTTTCGTAGTATCTAAAAGAAACATTTTTAAAAGTAATTTTGCCTGATTCGATATAGTTTTCGTTTTGCACAAATGGGATGTCTGGTTGTTTGTTTAAAATTTCGAAAATTCGTTTTGATGAAACTCTAGCTCTTCAAATATTAAAGAATGCCATTCCTGAAATAATTAACCCTCACATAACGATAATGATGTAGTTAAGAAAGGTGTTAATGTCTTTGATAAATTTAGCATATTCTGCTTCTTGGCCCTGAACAATCAAATTTTTAGTAGCAAAGTAAATAACTATTAAAATCGCCGCTGAAGCAAAGTTAGATACGGCTTCTAGTAACTGAAATACAACTGTAAAAATGCGACCAGATTTTAAAGAAGCTTTGTATAAATTATTAGTTGCGAATTGAAATTTGGCTTTTTCTTTTTCTTCTAAGTTGTATGACTTAATAACTTTTGCACCTAAAATACCTTCTTGCGATTCAACATTAATATCATCTGAGAATTTTTTTTCGTTTTGCATAGGTTTACGAATTGCTAAACCCATTCACATTAAAACTCCTACAACAATTGGCACAATTACAACAAGAACAAGTGAGAAATCAACATTAGTAAAAAATGCCAAAATGAGTCCCATAATCAAATTAATAGGACCCAAAATCGCTCCTCTAAGTAAAAATCTAATCCCTTCTTGAATTTGTTGGATGTCGATTGTAAAACGGGTTAAGATTTTAGCATTAGTAAAAGTATCAATGTCTTTTTGCGACAAACTGCCAATATGTTCTCAAAGATAGTTTCTGATTTCTCTTGCTCCGCCAATTGCAACTCGTGCGCCAATATAAGTAGCAAGTAAAGCTGCAAGAGTAGCAAACAACAAAAGCGAAATTATCCCAAGTGAAATCCCGGTGAGATTAGCTTCTATGGTAAAAAAAGTAAAAAGTTCAATTTTTGCAATCGTTCCACGACTGGTTGAAATTTGAATTAAAGCACTCAAAAAATTAGGAACCATTAAAAAACCCAAAGTTTGGATAATGGTAAAAAGTATTGCTAGAAAACTACCTCATTTGTAGCGTGTAGGAAGTAGCTTCATTAATTTTCACATTTCTTACTCCTTTTTTCTTAGTGAAAATAATCTACTTTTTGGCATCAAAGAAATTTTTAGCTTCAGTAACAATGAACTGTTCTTCATTAGCGCGAACCATATAAATTGGCAAAGCACTATTTTTAGTTGAAATCAGTTTATAGTCACTATATGAGCGATCTTTATTAATTTCCTCATCAATTTCCAATTTTAGTAAATTGATTTTCTTAATAACTTGCGAGCGTACATAAGAATCGTTTTCACCAACGCCGGCAGTAAAAACAATTCCATCAATTTTGCCGTGAATTTTATTTAAATACTTAATTAAGTAGTTAGTAATTTTTTCAACGTATAAATCTAGAGCAAATTGGGCTTGCGGATTAATTGATTTAACTTTATGAATATCTCTAATGTCAGGTGAGATTTGGCTAACACCTAACATTCCTGACTTTTCATTAAGCATTTTCATAATTTCATCTAGTTGCATACCGCTGTGCTTGGCAATATAAGGAATGATTGAGGGATCAATTTCACCACAACGAGTCCCCATCATTACACCATCTAATGGTGTAAAACCCATTGATGTATCAATTGATTTACCATTTTCAATAGCACATAAACTAGCGCCATTGCCAATATGTAAACTAACAATATTAACGTCTTTGTGACCAAAAATTTCTTCGGATTTTTTTGCAATGTAATGGTGATTTAGACCATGAAAACCGTACTTACGGATGTAGTACTTTTTAGTAATTTCGTAATCAATTGGATAAGTATAAGCAACACGAGGTAATGTTCTATGAAACGAAGTGTCAAAGTGCATTGTTTTTTTCGCTTGTGGAAATAGTTTCTCAAAAGCTAAAATTGTTTCAAGGGCTCCAGGGTTATGAACTGGTGCCAAATCAAGAACCTCTTTAAAATAAGCAATAGTTTTTTCATTTACTTCACAAGTGTCCTGTAAATTAGGGCCACCGTTGACGATTCTAAAAGCGACTTGACTAATTTCCGAGAAGTCTTTAATAATGTGATATTCCTCTCATTGCTCAACTAATTTTTTAACAGCTTCTAAAAAAGAAGGCAATGGTAGTTCAATTTCATGCTTTTGATTTTGATATTCAAGAGTTAAAATGCCTAGCGGCAATTTAATTTTTTGGGCCACGCCTTTTGCTTCAAGAGCTAATTTATCATTAAACAAACTTCACTTAATAGAACTTGATCCTGCATTGATTACTAATATTTTCTTCATGTCTTTTCACCTCAATTTGTATATTCATTAAATTATAAGATAATAAAATTTTTATTATAAACAAAAAACAAGCACTAAATAGCAAGTTTGACAAAGTCCTGTTTAGTGCTTGTTTTGATTTTTTCGATGTTCTTCTTTAGTCTTTTTAACAACATCTTTTAATTTTTTTAAATAATGATGCAGTGTTCCCTTGGATTTAGGATTTTTTTCTTTAACAAGAAGTTTTGAGAGTTCTTGTAAACTTAAATCAAGGTTATTTTCTTTATACTTAAAAAAATCAAGTTCGTTTTGGCTGAATTTATCAAAAAGGTTATGAGACTTCACATATTCAAAATTTTCGATAAATTCACTATTTAATTTAGCAATTCGTTCTTGATTAAAAAAATCAAAATTAGTTAGACGATTGATATTGTTAGAAAAATCGCGTTCAATCTTTTTTTCTTCAAAATTTAAATATGACTCATAGGCTTCAATTGCTTTTAAAAAATCACAAATATTTTCAATTTTTTTGATGTAAAGAATATACGAATTTCTTCTTTTTAATAGTTTGAATTCGAAATTATATTTATTAAGAATTTGTTGAGCTTCTTTAGCTTCTTCTTGCTCTAAAAACTTAAGTTCAAGATGATAGCTTGAACTATTGAGTCCGTTAATAGAACCACCAATTAAAAAAATCCCACTAAAATAATCGCGTTGTTTAGGGCAGCCCAAAAAATTTAGGCCTTCGTCGCTAAAAACCAGTTTATTCTTTTGAGGCATTTGAAAAGAAATTTTCAAACTACTAAGTATGTTTTGCACATAATTTAAGATTTCATTATTATTAATAATCAAAGTAACGAGGTCGCCAGTTTTTTGGGTAGTTGCTAAAATTCCGAAAAGCAAATTTAGTTTTTCTTTTTCATTTAACTTTCGTGAAATAATTTCGTTTTTTATTATTAGACTAAAGGTGCTTTTCATACTAAAAATCCCCCTAAAAATAAAAAAAGCAACGACCTATTTTTCCTAGTGGTATCGTCGGCACTGAAGGGCTTAACTGCTGAGTTCGGAATGGTATCAGGTGGAACCCCTTCGTTATGGTTGCTACGTGTATTATTATACATAAAAAAAATAAATGTGTAAAAATTTTTAATATTTTTTATTCATCAATTTTTGAAGTGTTAAAGTTACCAAAAATTTTGTTGACGGTCGAAACTACGATTCAAGCTTGTGGATCAATGTTAGAGATTTCTGCTTTGATTCTTGATTGTTCTAAATAAAGTGCCATAGTTTCGATTTTTGTAGTGTTTTCACCTGTATATCCACTTGTCATATCAACATAGTTGTAACCATGTCAATATTTAATTTCTTTAAGGTGTTCAATAACTTTTTGTGGATTTTTTGTATAAATTTCGATTTTAACTTTGCGATATTTAGGGTAAAGAATTTCAACAAAACCGTTATATACAAAAATATAAACTAGTGTAGAAATGCATCTTAATAAGTAACTAGCTAAATTTCAAGGGTGATTTTTTATTACGCCAGTTGCTTCTAAAATCCCAATCAATAAAGCAGAAAAGGCAGCAATTATCAAGGCAAAAATGGTGCTAATAAAACCAATGCCCATTTTCTTAACTCGTGAAACATAATAAACAATGATGTCGCTACCGGCAGTTGACCCAGAATTTTTTCAAGCAAGTCCTGAAGAAGCCCCGGCCGCTAGTCCACCAACAATCGCGTAAATTATAATTGGTCAGGTTGGGTTGGGCACCCCAGGCAATACATGAGGAGGATAGTTGGTGCCATAAACATCTCAGGGAATTAAATCTTTAAATGGTGTATCTTTTGTTCAATTAACATAATAAAATGAAATTTTGTCAAAAGCATTGTGAACAGCGGGAATTAAAAAGAAACTTTGAACAACCATTTGAAAAATTAAGCAATATAAGGTCATGACCATAAAGAGACTGGAATTCTTTTTTCAAAAAATAATAATAAGTGGGAGATTAATTGCAAAATAAATATAAGCAAAATATGGCGCAGTTGCCGAAACTGTATAAGTTAAAGCTTGAACCAAAGCCGAAACTCCCGAAGCAACAGTAGCTGCTTTATTTAAAAAGATTGCGACTCCGACATTGTATAAAAGTGCCGAAAGAAAAATAAAAAATAACTTCTTAGGAAACTTAACTCATACGTTAAAGATATTGACCCCATAAGGATTCAAATTGGCAAAATTAATGTTAATTTCTTGCTTTTGTTTCTTTCTACGCATGTTATTTTTTTCCTCAAGCCTATTAGTTTAATAATTAGTACAAATGTTAACACTTTTAATAATTTTTGTTAGATTATTAATCAATTTTAGAAGTGTCAAAAACACCGTTAATATCATGGATATTTGAAGTGGAAATTCATGCATTAGGATCGACTTTTTTAACCTCATCAAAAATGACATCTTTTTCTAAATAAAGAGCAATGGTTTCAATCCTTCCAAACTCGCGGTGGTTATAACCACTTACACCATAGAAAATGTTGTAAGCATGAACATAATTGATTTTTTTAAAGTGCTCAGTAATTCATTCGACTTTCGAAGTATAAATGTCGATTTTAACTTTTTTGTATTTAGGATAGAATTTGTTAACTAATAAAGTAAAGACAATTAAATAAACTAGAGTTCCACAAATTCTAACTAGTAATTCTGTTCCTGATAGTCCTTCAAGTCATGGGTGTTTTGCAACATTGCCAGTGTATTCAAGGGTCCCAATTGTAATCGTTGAAAAGCTAGAAAAACATAAAGCAACAATTAGAAAAGTATTGCCAATTGGTTTTTTAGTACGATAGGCAATGTAATTTGAAATAACTGAAGTTCCACCAATTGAGCCTCTTTGTTTTCAAGCAATCACCGAAGCAAAGCCTTCAGCAACACCCCCTAATATTGCATAAATAAGAATTGGTCAGTTTTGGCCATCATACATTCCACCTCTAGGCAAAGATGCAATTTCCGCAGCACTTTTACCAACAATATTGGTGCCAAAAGGAGCTCAATAATCACCAGGACGACCCGTCGGATTATAAATTGAAATTTTTTCGTTAATAAAGTTAACAATTGGATTAGATCCGCTTCCGTTATATTCAATAAAAACTAATTGAACAAGAATTTGAAAAAACATCCAATAGTAAGTTAAGACCATGAAAAGTCTTGGATTGCGTTTTCAAAAAATAAACATTAGCGGCATGTTAATTAATACATAGAAAAGTCCATAAAAGTTTTCAGTAGATGGCACTGTAAAGGTAATAATTTGGGCAAGTGAAGATGTTCCTGAAGCAATCGTGGCAGCTTTTTTTAGAAAGACAGTGATTGCCAAGTTATATAAGAGTGCACTAACAAACATCCAAAGAACTTTCTTAGGATATTTTTGCCAAATATTTAATAAATTAATTTTATGAGGATTAATGCGTTCGTAAAGTTTGCGATCAGCTTCTAATTTTTCCAAACGTCTTTGCTTTTTTAGATTAATTTTTTGAAGAGCTTCAGAAGTTTTTTTAGCGCTTTGCAAGCTAGGTTGTTCACTTGAATTTTGGTTTTGTTTCATTATTCTCCTTTCTTTGGAACATTTAGTCGATTAGTGTAATTAAAAGAAGATTTTTTACCTTCATAGTAAAAGCGGTTTTCATGAGCCCGAAATAGCAGTTGCACTACACCAACGGCACCGTGACGGTTTTTAGCAACGATGACATCAGTGATTGAATCTTGACCCATAGAACTATCATCGGGAAGATTGCTTGTATTCTCGTCATTTTCAATTTGCCCACTTTGTTTTTTGCGAGTATAGTAATCTTTACGATGTAGGAAAATTACAATGTCAGCATCTTGTTCAATCGTACCTGATTCACGTAAATCACTTAAAATTGGGGTTTTGTCTTCTCTTTTTTCAACATTACGACTTAATTGACTTAAAGAAAGGACTGGACATTCAAGTTCTCTTGCTAGTTGTTTTAGTGCCCGTGAGATCTTACTTACTTCAAGTTGACGATTTTCAATGTTTGAACGGCTACTATCACTAATAAGTTGTAAGTAATCAACTACGACTAAGTCAACTTTTTTATTTCGAGCAAAACGGCGTGAAAGTGTTGTTAAATCCGTTAAAGTCAAAGTTGGTTTGTCATTTAGATACATTTCTCATTTTGCCATACGTTCTTTAGTTCAATGTATTTCTTTTCATTCACCAACATCTAAAGCGTTTTTTCTTAATTTAGAAATTCCAATCATTGAAGTGATTGCAATCATTCTTTGAACTAATTGTGCATTTGACATTTCCAAAGAGAAAAATAAAACGGTTTTATTATTATTGGCAACATTAGCAGCGATATTTAAGGCGAAGGCAGTTTTTCCCATTGAAGGGCGAGCTGCCAAAATAATTAAATCCCCAGGATTTGCCCCTAGTAAAAGTTCGTCTAATGGCTGAAAACCAAAAGTTAGTCCAAGTGAAGTATCATTTCACTCGTTAGAGATGATATTACGAATTACTTCATCGGCTTTGGCACCAATTTTTTCATAGGTTGAATTAACTTCAGAGATATCAATATTTAGTAGATCAAGTTGTAGTTTACTTAACAATTCGCCCGCTTCAAATGGTTTATTGTCAATAATATCAATATTTGTTAGGAGAAGTTTTTTTAATTGATCGCTCTTAAAACGATCAACAAGGATTTTAATATAGCGATCTAATTCAGAATAATACCCTCCGTTTTGAACTAATCAACTAATATATTCAATAGGATCATAACCAAATTTTTTGATTGTTATTTTTTCTTCTAGTTTATTTTTGGTTAAATAATCAATAAAAACAGAAATATCGAAGTCTTTAGACAACGCATGGACATTACTAATGGCAGTATAAAGATTTTGATTTTCTTTGTAAAAAAACATTTCTGGCTTAATGATCTCGGCGGTTTCTAAAAAAGCATTCGGATCACGCAAAAACAAACCAAGCAATGTGGCTTCGTTATTGGCGATAGCGATTTCTTTATTAGTAATTTTATTGTCAGTAGCCATTTTACTTTTTACCTTTCATTAAATTATTTTTCAAGTTGAATTTTAATTATTAAATTTGCTATTACTTGAGGGTGTAATTTGACCTTAACAATATGAGTACCAAAGGTGTTGTACGATTCACCTGAAAGAGCGTTTTTTGGAAGCTTAATATCATATTTAAGAAGCTCTTTAGTAATTGCTTTAGTAGTAATGGATCCATGCACAACACTCATATGTGATTTTAGTGCGAAGCTAAGTTCAATGGCTTCAATTTTTTGTTTTTGGGCTTCAGCTTCTGCAATCGCCAAAGCTAAATCCTCGGCAATGTTTTCTTTAATCCGGTCCAGATTAGCAAGAGTCTGTTTATTAAGAGGTTGAGCATAACCATTTTTTATTAAAAAGTTTTTAGCATAGCCATCGGCTACTTCAATAATTTCATTTACTTTATATTTTTGGAAATTTTTAATTATTATTACTTTCATCTTTCACATCCGAAATTGCTTGTTTAATATTATCAATAAATAGGTCTAGGTCTTCATCGCTTTCAGCGGCGGCGGTTGAGAAATGCCCTCCACCATTAACGGCTTCTGCGATCACTTGAACATTGGTGTTAATACCTCGTGCTGACATTTTATAAACCTTTTTGTTTGGCAATTTAGCGACCACAAAAGCGGCTTTCCTTCCATCAACACGAAGAATTTCATCAGCAGCAATCGAGATAACATCAATTGGAATTTCTCTATCAGTATAAGCTAGAAAATAGCCCGGTTTCACTTCTTGGGTGTTTTTTAACAATAAGTTAATAAGTTCAAATGATTCTTTATTAATTTTCAAGCTATGTACTGCATTTGAAGTTTTAGCTCCCCAATTTTGGAGCAATGAACTTGCATAAAAGGTTTTAGAACTTGTTTGTTTTTGGAAACGATTAGTGTCCAAATAAATCCCGTTCAAAAGAAGTTGAGCTATTTCTGGACTAATTGCTTCACTATTATTCGTAAGCGCGATGATCTCAGTCACAATCTCTGAGGCTGATGATGAAAATGAATCAATGTAAACATTTTCACGATAAACATTTTCAAGAGTTTTGTTAATTCTATGGTGATCAAGAACAATGATGTTATCTTTAAGAATGTTAGTGAATGCTGAAGGATTTTCAATACGATCCTCACTGGCGGTATCTACAATAACAACAAGAGTTTTGGCATCATTTAGCGAAGTTGCTTGTCTTTTAGTAATGAACGCTTTTCGTAAATCTTTTTCAATGCGATCAATCATTCGTGAAGCAGTATCATCATAAGTCATATTTTGTATAAACACACGTTTATCATAATGCTTGGCAAGAGCGTAAATTCCAAACGCCGCTCCAATAGCATCTAGATCAGCGTTCTTATGACCGTAAACAATAACTTTTTCAATTGCATCTGATGATAATTTGGAAATTAAAAACTTGGCAATGTGATTTACATTAGTTCTTGAAAGATTGATTTCGATTTCAGATTCTGAGCCATAGTGACGAGAACGCTCATTTTGAGTTTTAATAGTAGTTTGATTACCTCCTCTAGCTTGTGATTCTAACAAAGCTTCTTTTGAAAGGGCATCAAGAGCATTTAAACTAAGGGCACCATATGAAAACCCAGCCGAAATTGTGATATTAGCATTTTTAATGATTTTTTTATTGGCAAGTTCTTGAAAAAAGTTGAAATTGCTTTTTTCAAATTCACTCAATATTTTTTGCGTTGTTATTAAAAAGAATTTTCCATTCTCATAGTTCTTATAAACGAAATTTCACTTTTTAGAAAGGGTGTCAAGCATGCCAAGCACGCTAACATTAATTTTGAAAAAATCTGCTTCAGAAAGAGTTGATTGGTATAGACTAATATTATCAATTTCTAATCTTCCAAACACTGAACGATCGTTGAAGTAATTTTCAAGCAATTGTGTTTGGAGGGTGATGTCTTTAATTGAAACGAAATTCTCTTCAAAATAAACATTAACTTGGTAAAAGAAGTTGTCTTTTTCAAATTCAAAATTTAGATTTGTGCTTTTTCATTCGGTAATATTAAAAATTTTCTTAATATCTTCGCCAATTATTTTTCTACCAAACCTGTTCTCGATGAATTTTGAAATTCAAACAATTGAACCATCGTTTGAAAAAGCGATCATTCCAATCGAAAAATTAGCTAGTTCTTTTTCCATGTAGTAGTTAAAACTTTCGTTAACTAACCCTAAACTACTAATATGACGGGCGTATTTAATAATTCCCGTTATTCCAATTGCAATTATTCAAAAGAGATATGTGATTCCAAAATAAATTTGCAATGCATGATTAACGAAGAAAAACACAATAAACAAACTTATTGTTGGGATAATGAATAAAAATATAATCTCAAGGATGATAGCAATCTTTTTTTTATCGCGCACCATAATATCAATATTATATATTAATATCGTAAATTATCATTTAAGGCAAGTGGCCTTATTCAAAAATAACAATGTTAAAAAATTTCTAAAGCTCAAAATGTTCAACTAAATCGCTTAGTCCTTGTTTTTTTTCTGAAGAAACCATAAAGATATTAATGTCGTCGCTAAATGTTAGTGCCTGTTGTTTTACTCGATGTTTTTGTGATTGGTTGGCTTTATCAATTTTAGTAATGATAATGTCAAATAACAACCCAAGCGATTTTAGATAATCAATCATTTCGAGATCAATGTAACTAAATCCAATTTTAGCGTCGATTAAAATGCAAATATTTTTTGAATTTTTACTATTTCTAAAGTAAAAATCAATAATGCCACTTATTTTGCTTTGTGCTTTTTTTGACATTGAAGCAAATCCATAGCCTGGCAAGTCAACAATAATTTTTTTTCTTTGCGTTTCAAAATAGTTAATTAACCTTGTTCTTCCCGGTGTTGAACTTGTTTTGGCGATTTTTTGTGATGCAAGAGCATTGATTAAACTAGATTTGCCCACATTAGAACGACCTCAAAAAACAATTTCGTTTTGGTCGTGTTCTAATCAATTATTTTGATCAGTTGCGCTTTTAATAAATTTCCACATAATTATCTAAAACTATAACACAAAAAATTTAGCCTTTATTTAATAAAAAACAAGCCACTTTATTTAAGGCTTGTTCTTAATTGCTATTCAGTTTTAGCTTTACGAGTTCTTTTTGGTTTTGATTCTTCAGTTGCTTCAGCTGTTGCTTTAGGTTCAGCTGATTTAACTGATTCTTCCATTTTTTTAACTTCGACTTTTTGTTGGTCTTGTGCAATTTCGTCACGATCTTTTTTGATTAATCCAATGTAAGGCAAGATAGCCATATAACGAGCTCTTTTGATTGCTAGTGCAACTGCTCTTTGGTGTCTTGCACATGTTCCGGTGATTCTTGATGAAAGAATTTTTCCTTGCATGTTAACTAGTCTTACAAGTTCTGCTTCATTTTTGTAGTCAATATAAGTAACTGCTTGTCTTTTTAAACAAAATTGACATGGGCGTCTACGAACAAATGGTTTTTTACGAATAACTCTTGCCATTATAAATCCTTAAGTTTTATCAATCTAAATCATTGAAGTCATCAACATCATTGTTAGTTGGTTCTTCAAATGCTTCGGGTTGAGTCGGGGTATTCATTTCAGGTGAAGGAATAGTGAATTCTTGAGTATTTGATTTTCTTCTTTCTTCATTAGTGGCCTTGCTTTCTAAGGCTTGCACACGATCAGCATTTATAGAAATTGATGTACTAATAGTTCCATCTTTAGCGGTGATTCTTGAAGATTGTACTGTGCCTTCAATTAAAAGCAACGAGCCTTTATCAAAGTACTTATTGACAAACTCTGCATTTTGTCTCCATGCTACGCAAGGGATAAAATCAGAGATTGCTTCATTATTTGCACCATTGTAAGTTCGTCTAGTTACAATAGTAAATCTTGAATACTCAACATTCGAGCCCGTAAAGCCTTGATATGGTTTATTAGCCAAACGACCAACGAGAATAACTTTATTCACAATTACCTCCAGTTGTTAAATTATTGTTCCTTAGAAACTTTTCTTGTTCTAGGTTTTGTAGTAGTTTGTTCGCTTTGTTTTGATGCAGTTGCTTCGGTTGAAGCTTCAGTTTTAGAAGCATCAGTAGTTTGGTTTCTACGAATAAATGGGCGTCTATCGCCTTGATTTGCAGAACGATCGTTGTTTTTAGCTCTTGGAATAAATCTTTTAACTTTTCTTGGTTTTAGACCTTTTTCTGAGTCTAAATTGATGATTAAAGATCTTAGAATAAATTTTGCAATATTTAGTTTTCTAGTAAGCTCTGCCATTAATTGTGGATCAGATTTTACGGTTACTAAATAATAAGTTGCACGAGTTAATTTATGGATAGGATAAGCCAACTCACTTCTTTCTAACTTTTCAATTTTAGTGTCTGACTTTTTAAGAACGCTAAAAAGTAGTTCACTAACTTGCTCTAAAGTAGAATCTGGGTTGGCTAGAATCATAATTTCATAATTTGACATTATTTTTCTCCTTATGGACATTGGGATCTTAGCGCGATCCAAGGAGTCACACAACCTTGTTTAAATGATTTAATACATTTTAACTTTCTCATTATAAACTAAAATAGCAAAAATTGGCATTTAACAATGTTTTTGCTTTTTTAAAATATGAGATTATTGGTTTAAATCTTATTTTTAGCAAGTTTAATTTATAAATTAAACTATTTGCTTCAGTCAATTTCAAAAATGTCACTAACACCGGTTTTTGAAACTTTTTCAATTAGTTTAAATGAGATTAAATCTTTATAAACTAGTTTGGTGTTTAGTCTTGGTTTATGGCCCACTTGTTCACTAAATCAATTAAATAGTTTTTGGTCTTCTTCATTATCAGGTAGTTCAAGATTCAAAACTTCAGCCAATTCAAGTTGTTTCCAAAGATCTTTCATCGTTACCATACCTTTGGCACGACATTTTTCTAAACTAATTTCATAAATCGTTTCATCGGTGTCATATTCATCATAAATTTCGCCAACGACTTCTTCTAAAATGTCCTCAATCGTGATAATTCCGATAACTTTTTCAGAGCTATTGTTCTCAACCACAAAAGCCATTTGTGCTTGTGATCTACGCATTTTTTCAAGAGCACTTGACAATGTTGAATTTGCCGAAATATTAGGAACAGTTTTAATGTAATTCATAATATTTCCTTTCTTTAGAAAGAAAATATCACGTAATAGAATAATTCCAATTAGATTATCATCTTTTTTAATTGGTAGCCTTGAGAATTTTGTTTCCTTAAATTTTGCCAAAGTTTCTGCCAAAGAAAAATGCGACATTATATAATCAACATTTTTTAATTTAATGTAGTGTTGTGAGACTTTAGTTGAATCTAAGTCTAGAGCGTTTTTTGCCATTGAAGATTCATTAATTTCTAGTACACCTTCATTTTTTGCGACATTAAGAAGACTTTTTACTTCTTCTTCAGTATTTGTAATGTAAATTCTCTTACCCAGTTTACTAATTGGATATGAAATTGGAAAGAAAATCCAATATAGGGTTTCAATAAATCAATAAAAAGTTTTGATTACACCAACCGGGTGAGCTTTAGCAACTAGTTTAGGAATAATTTCAGCAAAGATGACAGTAATTGGCGTCATTACCAATGTTGAAATTAATAAAACTAGTCCATCTTTATTAGGGATGGCTTGATTTAGGACTAAAGAGAGTAATACTGAGCCTAAAATATTGACTAAATTATTACCAAGTAAGACAACACTAAGCGTTCGATTAAAATTAGCATGTTGTTTTTGAATCAACTTAGCGCCACGTTTTTTATTATCAATTAATGATTGAATCTTAGCTGAACCTACTGAAGTATAGGCGGTTTCGCAAGATGAAAAAATTGCACTTGAAATCAATAGAACTAAAATTGCAATGATTTCAATTAAGTAAATATGTCAAGGTGTCGGGGAGGGCATTTTATTTTTTTATAACTCCATTAGCAAGATAAAATTGATTGATAGTTATATATTATAATGTTAACATGTTTAAATTTGAAGATGTTACTTTAATAGAATTGCCTAACAAAACTCTAAGACAAAAATCAAATGATATTACTCTACCTTTAACTAAAGAAGATGAAGATTTAATTCAAAAAATGATTTTTCATGTTGATGATAGTCAAGAAAAAGAAACTAAATTTCGTCCGGCAGTTGGTGTTGCCGCTGTACAGTATGGAATTTTAAAAAATGTATTTTATATTTTATTGAAAGATGAAAATAACGAAGTTTTATTTAAAGATGCTTTGATCAATCCACAAATGGTTGCTCATTCCGAACATAAACTTGCTTTAGATGAAGGAGAAGGGTGCTTAAGCGTTAATCAAAATGATCCAGGGCAAGCAGGATATGTACCTAGATATGCAAGAGTCGTAATGAAAGCTTATTCTTATTATGAAAAGAAAGAAAAAACTTACGATGTTTCAGGGTATTTGGCAATAATTTTTCAACACGAATACGATCATTTGTTTGGAAAATTGTTTATTGATCATTTAAATAAAAAAGAACCTTGGAAGGTTCCTAAAAATACAACAATAATCTAGTTTTTTAAAATTTTTAAAACTCCACTATATTGATATATTTGATCGTTAGTATAATAGATGCCGATTCGGTATCTATTTTTGTTAATTGTGCGATCATCCAAACCTAGCGCATAGAAACCGGTAGTAAATTTAAGATGATATTCACTCTCTTTTTCTTCTAAAACAAGATCGTTTTTTAATATAAAAGGGCTAAAACGATTGCGTTGTAAAAAACTTTTATTGTCTTTGAAAACTTGTGAAAATAGTTCGGCTTTTCTAAAAATGTCATTTTCAGAATTAATGCGCTTAACAATATCTTTAAGATCCGCCACTTTACCCGAATAGCTAAACTCAAGATCTTTGATTAAATTATCAGTTTGTGATTTTGCAAGCCGATTTGTTAAGTTTGGATCACCTTTTAGATTCTTTAATTCAATTCGGCGCAAAACAACATAATCATTAGGATCTTTTGAATTAATTAATTGCAAATCAAAAAGTACCTTAGAATTACTTACGCCATCTACAATTACATTGTGCATTTGATAAGTATCATATTTTGAACTTTTTAATTTTAATTTATAACTTGAAAGAAGAGGATTTTCAAATTTTGGATTGGCAGTCAATTCATTAACAACTTCGTTGACATCTTTACCTTTAATCTTGCCATTGCTATCAATTTCAAGATAATTTGAATATTCATTTCTTTCAATGAATTTCACATTAGGATTCCAAAATAGAATATTGCTTTTCGTTTTACGTACCGCAAGCGAAGCCACTAAAGCCGTTGTTACTGCCACAGAAGCAAGACTAATAAAAACAATATTGGCAATCTTTTTACGTTTTGCCTTATTAGCTATTTTTTTATAATTGTAACCATCAATTTCTTCTTCGCTAATTTCATTAACGCGTTGACCATATTTTTCTGCTTCTTCAAAAGGGTCTAATTCTTTTTTTTCTATAGGGTTTTCACTACTATCTTTTTTATTTTTCTTCATGTTTTTCCATTTCTATTGAAGTTTTAAGTTTAATGTCTTCAATAATTTGCTTTTTGTTAATTAATCAGCTTATTTTTGAAAGAGTAATGATTGGGTATTTTTTTGCTTTTAAAAATTTAATGTCATCTTTAAACTTGGTAAATTTTTGATAATTATTTTCATAACTATAAGAGTCAACAATGAACCCTAAAATAATTTGATTTGTTTCTTTATTAATAAGAACTAAATCGATTGTCTTAGTTCCAATTGAATAATTTTCAATAAAACCAAACAATTCACTACCAAGCGGAATTTCTTTAAGTTGATTGATGATATCAAACTTGAAATCTTGATAACTTAAAATTTCCATCGTCTTAGTTTCATCAAAAAGATCTGGTTCATGTTTAATTAGGTAATTTTTTTGGCTATTAAGTGGAAGATCTAAAAATTTTAGCCATTCTTTAAATAAAATCATGTCGCTTGTTGAGCGTTCGTTAATGTCTACATCACTTGCATAAATTGACTTGATAACAATGATTTTTTCTTTAGCTCGAGAAATTGCAACATTTAAGGCGTTTTTACCCCCGGCTCTAGCTACATAAGTTCCATATAAACTAGTATTGCGATCATAAACAACTGACATAATTACTAAATCAGCTTCATCACCTTGAATGTTTTCAATATTCTTTAGTTGCAGACGATCAGAATTTAGTGCTTCTTCAAGTAAGGGTTCTTCATTAAAAATTTTAGTAATTAAGTAGTCCTGCTGTTTGGCGTTGAAGACTAAAATAATTATTTTTTTGTATTTGTCTAAATTGGCTTTGGCAACTTGGATAGCTTTTTTGCCCTCCGCTTCATTCATACTGTTATCTCAAACACCATCAGTTTGGATTACCTCAATTGCTTTGTCGTTATCAATTTCTTCTTCAAAATCATCTACAACATCTAACTTAGATTCATAAAAATGACGCGAACTAAAAGTCATTAAAGCAGCCCGTTTAGAACGATAGTTTTTATCTAGCAAAATTGAATAAACACCTCTAGCAGTAGCATAATCCAAAAGTGATTCAATGTTACCCAATTCATTTTCTTCTTCAAAATTATATGAAACAGAAAATCATCTTGTTGGTTGCATTTGTTGACTATCACCTGCTAAGATTTTTCGCCTAGCTAAATATAGAATCGGGATACCTTTTTCAATAAAAATTTGACTTGATTCATCTAAAATAGCATAATCAAATTCACCTTTTGATCACATTGAAAGATCTAATTCAGGAGTTGTTACAATAATTGGAAAGAGGATTTTGATCATTTCTTTATGTTTGTGGAAAAACTTATATGGCTTTAGATGACTAGTTCTAATTGCCATTGCAAATGAAGTATATTGCCGTTTTTCTTCTTCATTAAAATCGTTCATTCGTTCTACTATTTTTTTAAGCATCATTTTTGCTAGAATAGCGTCATTGTTTAAATCAATAGTTTTTTCAATCAAAGCTTTTTTGTAAAAACTATCAATTTGCTCAACCGAATCAAAATTAATGGTGTTTACATGGTTTATTGCTCTATCAATGTCTATTGTAAACAAATTACTATCACTCATTAAAATTTTGACTGCTTCTTTAATTTCGCGAGGATAAATTGTAAATAGATTTGGTTTTTTCCCAAAATTAACTTGATATAAATGTTTTTTCAAAAAAGTTTCGTCGGCAAAATTGCCATTCAATTCATAGCGTATATTGGGGCTTAATAGCTTAAGATTCTCGAAACTTTCTTTACTAATCTTGCCATTAACAATAGCAGCATAAAAATCAAGAACATTGTCTAAATCATCAATTTTTAAGATGCTATCCAAATTATCTAAATAAAAACGATCATCATCAGAAAAAATTTGATGAGGAATTTCAGGATTTGATTCTTTAAAATTTTCTAGCAAGTAAATAAATTCTTTTAAAGGTTTATAAAAAGTTTCTTGACGTAGGTTTTTATCATTAAGAGCAAACAAACAAAACATTGATAATTTTTTTAGACGATTCTTTAAAACATCAAGAGCCGCTTTTTTCTGAGACACTACTAAAGCAGTAAACCCACGAGCAACAATATTGGCAATTAAGTTGCTAATTGTTTGTGATTTACCTGTGCCTGGTGGCCCTCAAATTATTGTATCTTGATACATTGACGAAACTGTCGCAACATCTTGCGAGAAGTTCGTGTCTTGAATTTTATATAACTTAAACTTATTGTCAAAGATAACCCGATTGATTTTTTCGCGATAAGCATTTTTATTGAAATCAGGGTTTAAAATCGATTCAAATTCATCATTTTCAATGATCTTTTTCATTTGATTTCATAAATATCCTGAAGAAACATTGTAAAAACCTAAAACTATTCCCGGCTGAAATTCAATAGTAGTATTTTTGATATTTTCTTGGTTTAGATTAGGAATTTTGTCTTTGATTTCTTGAGGAATTTTATAAACTGAACTTCAAGTGTTTTTGAAATACTCATAAACTTCACGAATTGAAAGATTACTAAAATCAAAATTGTCAACGTTTAATAAAAATCCTTCTTGATCAAGAAAAGTAACTAATTTTGAATTTATACGGATATCGGATTTAGAGTGTAAATAGACAAGTGAATTTTTAATTTCAAAGCTAACTTCTTTAAAAAACAGTGGTGCATAAATCGTCTTTTTTTCAGTTTTTACTGAAACAAAGAAAAAGCCAATATGGAGCGGTCAAATATTAGTTTCAATATTAATGTTTTGAGCTTTATTAACAATCTTTTTCCATTTAACAATTGACTTTTGAAATTGTAGTTCTAAATCATTGATGATTTTTTGGCGCGCTTGTTCAAAATCTACTGATAATTGTTTGAAAAGTGGATCGATAATCCGGCGATTGTATTCTTTAAAAACACTAATGACTTCGGCTTTGTTTTGGGCTTGTTCAACTTCTTTAATAATTTCTTTTGAACCAACTTCTGTTAATGTAAGATCAATTTGAAAATTATGGCAAATTTTGTCAAAAATTTCACTACCAAAACTTTTATAAACATCAAAAAACCGTTCATTATCTATCGAACAGTAAAGCGAAGTATCAAAAGTATCAATGTTAAGCAAATTTGCCATTAAGGTTTGATATTTATTATTAGCTGCGTTCATTAAAATCAAGTTCCTTTAAAATCAATTCTTCTAGGTATTTAGCACTATTACCAATTACTAGCGAAATTGCTTTACTTTGAAATGAAATTCCCGAAATGCCAGGCAATTTTTGAATTCCGGTTAGATTAACTTTTGATCTTTCTTTGAAATAGATTTTAATAATTTTTTGTGTAGCCGAGACATTATCAATATTATCTTTAGAGCCAATTAAATTCATTAACTCGTCAAAAGAAAAAGCAAGAGTATGTTCTACTGTCAAATAATCTTTTTTTTCAACTTGGCGATATTTAAAACGTCAATATATGCAAATTAACCCTAAAGTAAATATGATTAACAAGACATATTTCAATTTGTTCTTTTTACTCATCTTTAATCCTAATGTTCAAATTATAGTTATGTATTAATAAATGATAATATAATTACATATTACAACACGCAAATTGTATTTGGACTTTTGGAGGGAAATAAGAAAATGAATGGTAAAAAGACTTTACTAAGCGGCATTACGGCAACTGGTAAATTAACACTAGGCAACTACATTGGTGCTATTAAAAATATGGTAAAAATGCAAGAGCAATACGATTCTTATATTTTTGTTGCCGACTTACATGCTCTTACTATTCCGATCGACCCTAAAACGCTTGCTAAAAACCGTAATGACATTTTTTCACTTTATCTAGCGTGCGGGCTTGATCCTGAAAAATCAACAATTTTCTTTCAATCAGATGTTATTGAAAATGGCGTCATGAACTGATATGTCCTAACTAATACAACTATTGGCGAGCTATCAAGAATGACACAATACAAAGATAAATCAGCCAAGGTAAAGAGTGCTAATGGTATGGAAACTATTCCCACAGGTCTGTTGATTTATCCAACTTTAATGGCTAGCGACATCTTGCTTTACAACGCTGATGTAGTACCGGTTGGCATTGATCAAAAGCAACATGTTGAACTTGCTAGAAACCTTGCTCAAAGATTAAATAACAAATATAAAGTGGACTTCAAAATTCCTGAAGCGATCATTCCTAAAGTTGGCGCCAAGATCATGTCATTAGTTGAACCAACTAAAAAAATGTCTAAATCAGATGATAATCCCAAATCAGCCATTTATTTACTAGATGATCCTGATGAAGCTTACAAAAAAATTATTAAATCAGTGACTGACTCTGAAGGCAAAATTTATATTTCAGAAAATAAACCTGGCATTACTAATTTACTAACAATTTATAGCGCTTTAAAAGAAATTAGCCTCCTAGAAGCCGAAAATATATTCAAAGATAAAAATTATGGTGAACTTAAAATTGCCGTTGCTACTGTTGTCAAAGAATTTTTGACAAACATCCAAGAAAAATATCACAGAATAATTGCACAACTTGATAAATACCGTGAATTAGGAGCAAACAAAGCTTCTAAAATAGCTAAAGAAAATCTTAAAAAACTTACGAAAGGCATAGGTCTTAACTAAAATGAAAGCAAACTCGAAACTAAATCATTCAACTAGTCATTTGCTAGCAGCGGCTATTTTGAAATTATATCCAAATACTAAACTGGCAATTGGCCCAGCTATTGATGAAGGTTTTTACTATGATTTTGAATTTGAAAAACCATTGTTAGAAAGCGATTTACCAAAAATCGAAAAGCAAATGCATAAATTGGCTGAACAAGGCTATGTAATGGAAAAAGTTGACGTTCAAAATTACAACTTTGACAATCAACCTTACAAAAAAGAAATGTTTGAAGAACTTAAAAAGGATAAAAAAGAAATTACCTTCTATGCTTACATTCATCCTAAAACTAAAGAAAATCTGTTCGTAGATCTTTGTGTTGGCAATCACGTTGAAAGCACGAAAGAAATTAAACACTTTAAACTTCTTTCGTTGGCCGGCGCTTATTGAAGAGGTGATTCAAAAAACAAAATGTTAACAAGAATCTATGGAACTTGTTGAGAAAGCCAAAAAGAACTTGAAGAATACCTCGCTTTAGTTGAAGAACGTAAAGAAAGAGATCACCGCAAAATTGGCAAAGATCTTAATATTTTTGCTGTTAGCCAACTTAGTGGTCAAGGTTTTCCAATTTGATTAGAAGACGGTATGAAAATTCATAATGCTATCCGTGATTATGTCCTAAAACTTGATCGGAAATTCGGTTTTAAAGAAGTACTAACACCACATTTCGGCGAAAAAAAATTGTATGAAATTAGTGGACACTGAGATCACTACCAAGAAGATATGTTCACTCCTATTAAAATGGACAACGAAACTTTAGTAGCCCGCCCAATGACTTGCCCACACCATATTGTTTTATACAACATGACTCGTCGCTCTTATCGTGACTTACCAATTAGATATTCAGAACAATCACGTTTATATCGTTATGAAAAATCAGGGGCACTTTCAGGACTTGAACGCGTTAGAAGTATGGATTTAACCGAAGGACATGTTTTTGTTAGAAAAGATCAAATTAAAGCTGAATTCAAACATTTATACAATATGATTCAAAAAGCATTATCAGATTTTGACATCCAAGTTGATCACGTTTCGCTTTCTTTAAGAGATCCTAACAATTCTGTTAAATTCTTCAATGACGACAAAATGTGAAATCAAGCTGAAGCCGATTTAAAAGAAGTGCTAAAAGAATTAAAAATTGAATACAAAGAATTTATTGGTGAAGCAGCATTTTATGGTCCTAAGATTGATTTTCAAGTTAAAACCGTGTTGAATAAAATTATTACAATGTCAACTCTGCAACTTGATTTTCTACTTCCAGCAAGATTTGAAATGAAATATGTTGATGACAAAGAAGAATTTCAAACACCAGTTTTAATTCATAGGGGCTTAATTGGAACTTATGAGCGTTTCATTGCAATCTTGTTAGAACAAACCAAGGGGGTTCTACCATATTGACTAAGTCCTCGTCAAGTAACGATTTTACCAATTGTTGATGAAGTTAATGATTACTGTCAAAAGTTATATGAAGAGTTTATTGATTTAGGAATCAATGCGAATGTTGATTTACGCAGTGAAAGAATCAACAAGAAAATTCGTGAAGCCCAATTGCTAAAAACCAAGTTTATTATTGTTATTGGTAAAAATGAAATAGCGAACAATACATTAGCCGTTCGGGCATATGGCAGTGAAGAAACCAAAACATATACCAAAGAAGAATTTTTAACCATGTTAGAAAATCTAAAAAATAATCTTAAATAATAATTAAAAAAATCCACTTTTGATGTAATCTTACGAAGTGGATTTTAATTTTACAAAATTTAAATTTTAGGATTATAAGTCGTAGCTAAAGAGTTGTTGAATAACTTAAGCGAAATGCAAAAGATTGTAATTGTTAAAGTTAAAATCAAAATGTAAGAAATATTGCTTTGTATTAAACTCATTGCTTCGCGGAAGATAGTTCCAATGTTTAGATTATTAGTTTCATTAACAAAATCAAGAAATGCGAGTGATGAAACTGAAAGTATGTTAATCGCTAATCGATCGGCAACCATAATTAATAAAGTTGTCAAAATTTGTTTAAAAAGTTGGCGATAAATAATTTGACTTTGGTTGTAGCCCGTTGCTTTTGCACTAAGAATAAATTCTTTTTGTCTAAGTTCAATAATTTCTGATTTAGCAATTTCATAGAATGATGTTCACGATACTAAAGCAAACGCCAAGAAGATCCCTCATCACTGCGTCCCTATAAATACACAAAGCAAGAAAATTCAAAGTAGCTCGGGAATTGAATTAATAATTGTAGCAAGTGAATCAATTACACGTGTGTATCACTTTCTTGTGTTTAAAGCCACTATTGACGCTAGACTAAATCCTACGAAAATGTTAATCATCATTGCTACAATCAAAATGGCCAAAGTTGAAAAAATTGAAAGTACTAACCTTGAATAAATATCAACACCATCGCCGTTAGTTCCCAAAATGAGAGTGCTTGGGATTTTGATATTTGATGATTGTGTTAAGTTGAGATTAATCGCTTTTATTAGATCATACGGTGAATAAACAAGGGTAACAATATCGGTGTTAATTGTTTTATCACCACCAGCGTCACGAGCAGAGTCATATAAGATTCTAAAGACTGGTTCTATTCCCAAGGCACTTGCTCTTCTGCTTTCTAATTCGGCAATATGTCTAATAAAATCAAGTTGCGATCCCCGTTCGAAATTTCTACTTACATAAGGACTAAATTCGGAAGGAAGATTGTTCAATAAATTAGTTGAACTATTGATGGGATCGATTGGCGAATATTTAATAAAAAATAATGCTCCAATCAAAATTAACAAGACTAGTGAAAGAAAAACTAGACTAAAAATATTTATCTTTTTTGAAAAAAATCTTTTTCAGTAAAGTTGAGTAGCCGTACTTTGGTTCGAAAGCGATATCTGTGCTTGTTTTTTCTTGCTAAATTTTAGAAGGTTTTTATTAATTTTTTCCATTAGATTGCCTTCTTTCTTCGAGGCACAAAAACAAAATTAGCAAACTCAGTTTTTTGTTCCGGATTTAAATAATCTAGAATTATTGAAAAAATAAATTTAACTAAAAACAACATTAATAGATTGACAAAGAAGAAATACATAATTAAGTTAATTTCTGCGTATCTAAAAGCATAGGAAACAAAAATACTTTGCCCTGGAATTGAAAAAATGCGTTCAATTACAATGGAACTTGAAAGTAAAATGATGTAGAAGGGAACAATGGCTTGAAGTTGATTAAAAAGTAATTTTTTAAATAAAACTTTTCTAAATAATGCTGTTTTGGACATCCCAAACGATTTAGCAAACAAATAATAATTACTACTAATAACTTCTTTGGTGATTTTTCTAGAGCGACTCATAAAAAGGCTGATCGTTCCAAAAAGCATAATCAAAATTGGCACAAGCAATGATTGCAAACTAAGTGGGAATTCACTAATAAATTGCGAAGGATAACCAAAAAGGTAACTAAATGCTAATGCTAAAATTGCAATCAAAATTAGCGGAATTGTTGCTAAGGCAATAACGATGATATTAATAGTGATATCTGGTCATCTATTAAACTTATAACCTGAATAAACGCCAAGAACATTACCGATTATAAGTGATATTAAAAAAACAAGGCCAGTGAATAATATTGTTCATTTAAATTGATTGAAGTATAGGCTTGAAATGCTTTGCCCCGAAGCACTAAGTTCAGAAGTATAAATTTGTCCAGCAGAACCGCGGATAAGATTGTTCAAATAAACGCCAAAGCGACTAAAAAGATTACTTTCAATCTGCGAAGAAACTGCTAAATTCTTTTTAATTTGATTAGTTAAAAGTAAATTGATCGCAAAATATACAACGAAAATTGCAACAATAAAAATTGCTATGTAAATTAAAGCTCTTATGGCAATTTTTTGCGTTGCTTTTTTCATGATATCCTTTCCTATTTTGTATTTTTAATTTGTGTATTGACTAACGGTATAGTAGTGTCCACTAACGTCTTTGTTCAATTCAATTTTGTAACTTTTGTTATAAAATGGCTTAATCATAGGATTTGTGCTATTTCATTCCATGTATTTTCTAAAGTTAGTGATGGTTCTTTTAGTTTCTGAAAATCTTTTAAAATTGTTTTCGTCAGTCAAATCAATGACTTTGTCGCTAGCATCTTGAATACCATTATCATTACTATCAATTCAAAGTTTTAAATCAACTTTAGTGTTTTTTGTGTAATTGATAAATCTATCTAAATCAAATGAATCGGTATAAAAAGAATAAAGGTTGTCTTCTAACCCGACAAAGCTAGGTCTATTGATAGGATCCCCAACTTTATCGTCTCAATTTTTTTTGGTAAAGAAATTAGGACGGTAAATGTTTGCTTTGATACGTTCTGAAACGGCTGAAGGATTATTTAAATTGCTAACTAATAAGTAAGCTTTTTTCTTACTTTCTTCTTCGCTTAGTTTAGCAAAGCCTCCAAGGTTAGCTTTTTTATGATCTTGATCATTGAAACCAAAGTAATTAATTCCTTGGCCATAACCCATTAGATCTAAATATGCTTTAAAAAGACCTTTCAACCTTGCGTCTGCGTTAGTAGGAGTTACTTGATAAGGATACCTACCTTGGACATTTTTGAAATCTTTTAGTTCGCGATCAAAGACTCAGTTGTAACTATATAAATTTCTTCATAATTGTGTTCTACTAGATCCATGAGCAATCTGTTTAACAATGTCGTCACCAAAAGCAGTTAAATAAGGTCGTCCATTATTAACAAAGTGTGTAAATCGTTCTTGGTTGGGAAGATTGTATTTTTTTTGGAAAGACATTTTTAAATATTCGCGTGGAATTAACTCTTCTAAAGAATACAAATATTTGATCTGTTCGTTTGAAATTGGACTTTGATATTCAAGGCCAAGATTTCTATTGTTATTAAAGAAATATTGCCCACTATTAATTTTGTTAAATCGTTCGTCATCAGGAATTAAATTTGCATATTTAAATAAATCATAAGAACTAAATTCTCTAAAAACCGGCAAACCATAGTTCGTACTAAACTCGCTTGAATTTTTGAGATACTCGCCCCCATATTTAGGTTCAACATATCCCAAATTTTTACGAAATTCATCTAAGAATTTTTTATTGTTACTATATGTTTGTGAAAAAATTGGTTGTGGATTAAGTTGATAGATTAATGAAGTGTCGCTATTTTTGTCGCTACGCAAATTTGCTTGGTTATAAGTAGTGGCAACATGATGCATATATTCGTGAACAAGCGTCGAAATAATAAGTTCAATTTTGTAGTCTAAATCAACATTCTCCCAATTGATATTTGGTCAAAGCTTCATGAAATTGTCAATCGGGATATAAAGTTCTTGAGTATTTGGTAGATAGTAACCATTTAGATTTTTTGAATCTACACTAGAATTTTTCTTATTAATATATACCGCTTTAAGAGAATTAATTTCCGAACCATATGATGCTCTTTTTAAAAAATCTTCATTAAGTTTTTTAAGACCATCTTTGCCTAAAAAATAAAGTAATTTGCCATTTCTTTCTGCATATGGATATTCTTTAATGCTTAAATTACCATACTCAAATTTCTCTTCATCAGAATTATAATTTTTTTGATTATAAGAAATTGCTTGGCTTTCTTTATTGCTTAGTATTGGTGGCAAGAACGGGTTAGCATTTTTAAAAAAACCAAAGGTAATAAAAATTACAAAAATTATTGCCCCAATTAGTAAAAGTGAACTAAAAGTTATTCCTAATATAGCTCATAGTGAAAATGAGCTTTTTTTCTTACTTGAATTGTTCATGGCTAAATTCCTATGATTTTAACCCTGAAATTGCAAAAATTGTTTCGCCACTTTCTTCTTTTAAATCACTTTGATCATTTTTGGTGTAAGTATAAATTTTTTCAAAAATAATTTGGCCACGGTCAGATAATAGTTGTACTCTACTAAAATCAAATTTAAATTTTTTACCTTGTTCATTAATTTTATTAACATCAACATATTCGCGTAATGCTTCTAAAAATGCATCAAAACCTTTGTCTTGAGCAGCTTTTAGCTTGGTATAAACCGTATTAAGTAAATCAGCTTTTTTCGCTTTTGAACTAAGGCCATAGCTACCAATAATATATTCTTTTTTAATTGGGATCGTTCTAAATCCACTTATTTCAAATCTTGCAGTGTTTTCAGTTGCACCAATTTTTTGAATAATATCTAAATGAATTATACCCTCATCATCGTGGGGATGAGTTCCTGGGCTTACACGATATGTTGCTCCTTCAGGAGCTTCATCTACTTTATAAGGAATTTGATATTTTCTAAAAACGCTTAAAACATCAGCTCAACTTTTAGCAGCAAGAAAATCTTTAGTTGCTAAAGAAGCTTTAACTGATTTTTGATTTTGCGCTTCATCACCAATTGAAATTCCCAATTGCGTTACATAATTAATGTCAGTTTTAGGGGTTGGTGTATTTTGCCCATCACATGATTTGGAAATCAAAGCAAGCGAACCAATCAACATTGAAGGTATAAAAATACTAGAAATTTTTAGTAATTTTTTCACAATTCCATCATCTCTTTCTTCTATCAAATTACATAATTAACAATATATATTAAAAATAAAAAATGTCTAAAAACTTTGAACTTCTTACAATAGAAATACGCTAAAAAACCTAAAAAAGTGTAAAAAATTTTTTTAGTGATTTTTTGGGCCTATTGTTGGGCTAAAAAATGTCAATTTCAGGATTTTTCTTAATCCTCGCCGTGCAATATCGTTAAAATGAAAATATATGAAAACCAGAAATAAAAAATTATCATTATTTTTAAGTTTTTGCACTCCCGTTTTAGCAACTTCATTTTTGGTTTCGTGCACACCTTCCTATCGTCCTTCTTGGGGGCCTGAAAACCAACAAAATAGATGAAATACTAATGCTCACTATGATGATGGCAGCTCGGATCCCAACGTTGGAAAAGAGGGTCCCAACATCAAAGGAAATTGAGAAAATTCCTACAATATCAAACGTGAACAAATTCTTGAAGTTTTCGCAAAAGTTGTCATGTCTTTAACTGAGGCGGGCAAAAAACTAACTGCACAGGAATTCTATCAAATCGCAAGCAAGGTAATTAACGAAAAAGTTCTACCGAACGGAAAATATAAAAACGACCCTAAGTTTAGAAATTTTGACACTTTAGATAAAGTATTTTCTAGCGATTCGAGAATAACTAAATATCTCACATCAATTTGACCGGACATTTCCAATTTTAATGATGCTTTTTTTGAAATCCGTTACACAATATATCGTCCAAATCCCGGAGACAATTTTCTTGTCATGGATATGCGACTATTTTGATCGAACAAACACCACATTGATAGTAAAAACTTCCCTATTATGAGACATGATACCGGAATTGGCATCGGACCAATATTTACTTATAAAATAAAAGGATTTCTAAAAACAAACTAAGACAATAATTCGTATAATTCTAATAATATGTTAAGAATTGTTGCTGGAAAGTATCGCTCAAGAATAATTGAACAACCAAGTAAAAGTTCTACTCGCCCTACCATTGATAAGGTTAGAGAAGCGATTTTTTCTTCAATCCATTTTGAGCTTGACGGCGCAGAAGTCCTTGATTTATTTGCTGGTAGTGGTTCTTTTTGTCTGGAAGCACTTTCACGTGGCGCAGCTTTTGCTACTTGTATTGAAAAAGACTACGATGCTTATAAGATAATTCAAAAAAATGCACTTTCATTAGGGGAAACTAAAATAAACATTCTAAATGTTGATGCTATTTATTTTTTAGAAAATAACGCTTCAAAAAAGTGAAAATTTATTTATTTAGATCCTCCTTTTGCGTCAAAAGAATTGTTAAAACAATGTATTAAATTAATTAGCGATAGCAGTCTTCTTTTAACTAATGGCAAAGTAATTGTTGAGACTGACGCAGCAAATTTGGAACTAGAAACCGAAAAGCTCGCGATAGTTAAGTGCAAAAAATATGGTAGAATTTACATCTACTACCTAACTTATAAAGGATAACATTTGTTATCATTAATTTAAGGGAGAATTAATTTATGGAAAACAAAAGAAAATTAATTATATTTACCGGGCCAAGCGGCGTTGGTAAAGGAACCGTTGAAAAACCACTTTTTGATGATAAAGAATTGAAACTGAAACTTTCGGTTTCAATAACTACTAGACGCCCTCGCGATGGCGAAATTGATGGTGTTCATTATTACTTTGTTTCGCAAGAAACTTTTGATGCTTGCTTAGCCGACAATAAACTAATTGAATATTCAATGCACTTTGATAATTACTATGGCACTTTATATTCAGAAATTGATCGGATTATTGAACAAGGTAAAATTCCTTTTCTTGAAATTGAAACAAATGGGGCAACTCAAATAATTGACAATTATCGCAAGCAAGGAAGAGAAGAAGAAATTGTTTCAATCTTCTTAATGCCTCCTTCGTTTAAAGAATTAGAAAGAAGAATTATTGGCCGCAATACCGAATCAAACGAAGTTATTAATAAACGTCTAGAAAAGGCTAAAGAGGAAATCGGTCATTCTACAATGTTTGAATATGTTGTAATCAACAACGATATTGATACTACAGCTAATGAAATTAAAAAAATTATTACCAAAGAATTTGAGTATCTATTAAAATCTAAAAAAGAAAACACCGAAGGTAGAAAGGCGTAATTCTAAATGGAATTTTGTTGTAAGTCAGATATCGGTTTAGTAAGACCTGAAAATCAAGATCGAGTAACATTTGTTCAAAAAGACGACTGGGCTTTGGCCGTGCTATGTGATGGTATGGGCGGGCATCGTGGTGGTGCTCAAGCAGCGTCTTTAACAATTGACCTTTTTTCTAAATACTTTACTAACAATTTTCCATTTTCAATTAACTACAACGATAAATTCGCGATTAATGATTGATTTAGTCATGCATTAACTCACATCAAAAATTCACTAAGAGTTTATGTTGAAGAGCATAGTCAATATCGCGACATGGGCACTACATTAGTTGCTGCTTTAATTTATCAAAAAGAAAATCATATATATATCTTCAACATCGGTGATTCACGTATTTATATCTATAACGGACTGCTACACCAAGTAACGCAAGATCAGAATATTAAAAACAAATTAATCAACGAAGGATTTAATCCTACTGACGCAAGTAACCATCCTGATGCTAATAAATTAACTAGCTGTTTAGGGCCTTATAAAACGATGGTTCCTGATGGCCATGCATTTAATAAAAATTCTAATTCGCAGTACATTATTTTAACTAGCGATGGCTTACATGATTTTATTGAAAAACCTCTTTTTGAAAGAGTAATTCAGAATAAAAAAAATAGCTTAGAAGAAAAAGCACTGAACTTAATAAACTATGCTAAAAAGAATCATTCAAATGACAACATTTCAATAATAATTGTAAGGATCTAATTCAATATGGCCGGTGCAAAAGAAAATAAAAATCTAACGAAACACTTCAAAATTATTAAACAAATTGGTAGAGGTGGGTTTGGCACTGTATTTTCTGCCGTTCATCGTGCAAGCGGTAAAAAATTTGCAGTCAAAGTTTTAACAATTAATGGTCCACGTCAGCAAATTGTTTACAAGCGCTTTGAAAACGAAATCAAGGTTATTAAAAGAATAAAAAGTAAAAATGTCGTTAGATTATTTGGGCACTATATCACCCCTAAAGAAAGCTACATGGCAATGGAGTTAGTTGAGGGAACTGACTTAAAAACGCAAATTAGTAAAAAACGCAAAATTCCATTAGAAGAAGCTATTGAATATGCCAAAGAAATTTGCAATGGTCTTATTGATATTCATAAAGAAAACGTTGTGCATCGCGATCTAAAACCAAGTAATATTCTAATCACTTATGATGGCACAATTAAACTCATTGATTTTGGTATCTCGTTAGGTGATGATTCTCTAAGATTAACCGATGAAAGAAAACTAATTGGTTCAGTACAATATGTATCACCAGAATTAGTGCTCAAGCAAGCCGAACCTTCACCTCAAAGTGATATCTACGCCTTAGGAATAGTACTTTATGAAATGCTAACTGGCAAGGCACCTTTTACTGGCTCTGATCATCAAACCATTGCTCTTAGCCACACTAAAAGAGAGATTCCGAGACTAGAACAAGTTAATGTTTTAGTTCCGCAAGCGGTTGAAAATATCATAATAAAATGTACCGCTAAAAATCCTGATGATCGTTATGTTAGTTGCGTTGAACTTTATGAAGATTTGAGCACTTGCTTATCGCAAAAACGCGCAAACGAGCCACGTCTAATCATTGGTAAATCTTCTAAAAAAGAAGCATTTATCAAAAAAGTGAATAGTAAAGCTATGACGATTTCGCTTATTTTGATTGGAGCAATTTCGATCGTTATTATAATAGTGTTGATCGTTCTCCACCTCAAAAAAATCATTTAATTTAATTATTAACTTTAGACAAAATAACAATTTATTGTTTTAATTTTTTCGTCAAAATCTTTAACTTTTGATTTTGAAAAATGAAATTATGCCTGCAGCATTGTATATAGGTATAATTTTTTATTATTAAAGTTAAATATTGGAGAATTAATGGATAAAGGAAAAATTGTCAAATCGATTGCAGGTTTTTACGATGTTAAAAGTTTTAGCGACTCAAAAATCTATCGTGTTAGAGGAAGCGGAAAATTAAGACTTCTCGATATGAAACCTATCGTTGGAGATTTTGTTGAATTTGAACACAACGAGCTCATTCATCGAATAATGGGGCGAAAAAACTTCTTTATTAGGCCAAAAATTGCCAACGTTGACCAAGCAATTGTAGTAATGTCGCTAGTTGAACCAGATTTTAGTTCGCAACTTGTTGATAAATTTTTAATCATTATAGAAAATAAAAATGTTACGCCAATTATTGTTCTCACCAAAAAAGATTTAACTTCAAAGACCAAAATTGATTTTTACAAGGATCAAGGTTACACTGTTTATGAAATTAACTATGAAACCGAAGAAGGTTTCGATGATCTAAGAGAAATTTTTAGAAATAAAACGAGTTTTTTTGTCGGCCAAACTGGCGTTGGCAAAACAACTTTAATAAATTATCTAGCTAAAACAAGTTTTGAAACTCAAGCGATTTCTAAAGCCCTTAATCGTGGTAAGCATACCACCCGTGAAGTTAGCTTAATTGATTTTAATGGCGGCGAAATAATTGACACCCCAGGTTTTTCGTCAATTGAATTTGATCTCACGATTGACGAAATGCCAGTCGCTTTTAAAACCTTCAGAGAAGCTGCTAAGATGTGTAAATATCGAAGTTGTCGACACTACCAAGAAGCTGAAAGTGAATGTAACGTTAAGCAATTAGTTTTAAAAGGTATCATTAAGCAAGAACGTTATGATAACTATCGTAGTTTCTTAGAAAGACTACTTAAATAGGAGAAAAAATGCGAAAAATAAGTCCATCAATACTAGATGTTAAAAAAGAAAATTTAGTAAATTATGTTCAACAGCTAATCGACTGAGGCGTTGTAAATGTTCATTACGATGTTATGGACAATATTTTTGTGCCCAATGTTGCTTTGCAATATAAGGAAATTAAAGAAATTAAAGAAAAATGTTCCCGCCATATTATGGACATCCATCTAATGGTTAAAGACGTTTTTGGTTATTATGAAATGTATAAAAAGCTTGGCGATATCTTAACTTTTCATTTTGAAGCAATGTCACAAGATGATTTACAAAATTTAATTGCACTTGCTAAAAAAGATCAAACTAAATTAGGCCTTGCAATTAAACCTAATACGCCAGTGGAAGCAATCATCCCTTATCTTAAACATCTCTCTTTGTTGTTGATAATGAGTGTAGAACCTGGGTTTGGCGGCCAAAAATTTATTGAAAACAGCTATGACAAGGTAAAAAAACTTAGTGACTATATCAAACAAAATCATTTAGACTGCATTATTCAAATTGACGGCGGTGTTAATGATCAAAACATCAAGTACTGTTATGACGCTGGAGTTAATTTAGCAGTAGTTGGTTCGTTTTTGGTCAAAAATTTCAACCAAGAGGTTATAAAAAGCTTAATTAAATAGCTAACTTGGTTTGAATGAATTGTCTAAAACCATATAATCATATGTTTAATTTAGCAAGGGGGAGCTATGGGATTTTTTGATTGACGAGGCGGACAGCAAAAATTTGCTGGTGTTTCGGTTTATTTATATATTGCATTTTTCTTTTTAGCTTTTGTTGGCGCTTTTTTAATTTGAATTTTTAGGAAAGTTATTTACCAAAATTATCAAGCCAAAGTTAAAATCATGGGTTTGCAAAAAAGATATTTTTGGATGTTAGTTGGACTAATCATCTTACTTTTTATGACTATTCGTTCAATTATCATGGTCGTCATTCGCGTTCCGCGACTTTGAGAAGCAATTCCTTTACATTTGTGTAGGCTAATGATCATTTTTGTTGCATTTAGTTTAATATTCAACAATTTAAATTCAACTAAGTACTATGCACTATTAGCATTTGTAGGTACTATTGTCGCAATTTCAATTCCTGGTATGCATTTTGAAGATCCAAGAAAAGCGATGCCGTCTTATCCTGTAGGCTATGATAATTTCTTTTTCTGAGATTATATTCTAGCTCATTCGTTCTTATTGATAATGCCACTTTTAATGCTAATTTTTAACGATAAGAAGACTTACACTATTAAAGATAGTGGAATTAGCTTCGGCATTTCAGTTACGATTTTTCTAATAATCTTTGTGATTAATTTGCTTACTAACTTATATGCTCCTAACAATTGAAAGACTAACTTCTTTTATCTAGGTACAAATAAATTCAATATTTATTCAGAAACGATGGGTAAATTAACTGCGTGACCATTCCACTTATTCTCTTATTCACTTGCTTATCTAATATCAATGCCACTAATAACTTTACTGTTGGCTTTTCAAGATATGATTTTCATTGAAAAAATTGACGATAAAATGAAATTTAACTTCAAAAAAACCAACTTCTTAAGAGAGTTCTTTTTGAAAAAACCAAAACCAGATTTTGATCAAATGGTTGAATAAAAATATTAAAAAGAGCCATTAAAACCCGACCGTAGTTGTGATTAAAAAACCTTTAAAATGCAGCTTTTTGGTAGGGTTTTAGCTATAAAACAATGTTTTATACTTAAATAATGATAAAAAATAAACTATGTTTTTAGGCTATAAACTTGATGATAATTTATGCTTTTGTTTTTTTGATTGCCAAACTATCTTTTTTAGATGCATTTTGTATCAATTAAAATGCTATTTTTAATAAATTTATGTTAAATTTGGTAATTTTACTAGACAAACATTATGCAGGAGAAGAACAAATGAAGAAGAGTAAATTAAGCTTATTGCTAATTTCTTTGGGAACTATTTTTACTCCCTTGATTTCAGCATCATGCCAACATGAACAAAGCTTAGACGAGATTTTTAAAAAGGTTAAGTTAGACGTCGATAATAAAAATAAACTTACCGTAGATCAAGTACAAGAAAAAGATATTAAAGTTTCGGGCTTACCAAGCGAACAATATAAACTAAAAATTAATTCTCTAAGTAAAGGCGAAAATTCAATTAGTGTTTCGCTTACTTTAACCAACACAAAAACAAATGAATCTAAAGACTTTACTTACAAAATTGACGGTTTTAAAGAAAAATCTAAACCGGATGATAAGGAAAAAGATAAACCAGATCATAAACAAGATGACAACAAAGATGATCCTGGCAAGGAAAAAGATAATCCTAAAGATCAACCCGACGATAACAATAACAGCGAATTAAATAAAGAAACTATTATTAAAAAAATATTAGAAGCATTAGATCTAGACAAAACTAAAGCAATTTCTGAAAATAAGAGCAAGCTCGCTCCAACTAAAAAGGATAAGTTAGACCTAACTGAAGTTAATATTTTAAGTTATGACGATTCAAAAGGGTCGGGAGAAATTTCAGTATCCGGAAAATATGATGGTCATCAATTTAGTCAAGAAAAAATTACTCTAGAGGGCTTTGCAAAAACTCAAGTAGAAAATATTAGCCTTAAAAAAGTTGAACTAAATAAAGATAAATTAGTAGAAGACAAGAAAAAAGTAAGCGATCTTGAGAGTTTAGAGGGAAACGAATTACTTAAATATTTAAAACTTCAATTCCAAAAAAGCGATGGCATTGAATTAGATATCACGAATAGTGGAAGCTACGAAGTTGCTGATCTAAAAATAAAAAAACAACAACGCACTAATAAATATCAAGTGACCGGAACACTTTTTGCAAATATTAAAAAATTCGAAAACGGATTAGAAAAAATCGAAAAGGTTCAAGTTGCAACTATTAATTCTCAACTTTCAGGAGATGTCACATTAACTAATAAAGACATTTTAAATTCTTTACTAAAATTAGTTAAATCAAAAGGTGATACTTCTAAAACATATGCTTCTGAATATGCGGGCAATTTTAAATTAACAGTCCCTTTTCTTCATAACTTTTTGGAACTTGAAAAACAATATGAAGAGTATTTTGGCGAAGGAACAAGAGTTAAAATTGTTGAAGAGGCAGTCGGCGCTAATGACATTGATGGAAAATTGTATGTAACATATAAATTGGAGTATGAAGAAAATGGTGGAATAAAGCACGATTCAATCACGCAAAATATTGAATTAACTGGTTTTAAAAAAATTACCAATGATACATTAAGAGATTTTTTAATCACCAAAAAAAACGATAACAATGAGTGAAATACAATAAAGCAAGAAATTAAAAAATTATATAACGACAATAAAAACACCCTAAATTATGAAATCACTAGAAGTAATGTGTCAAATAACGAAGTTAAAAAAATATTCACAACTAATTCATGAGAAATCATAAAAAACAACGATGATCAAGATGCCACAACAAAATTTGATCATAAATATTGAATGATAAGTTATGGTGCAGAATCATTAGAACATAATTTCAAGCCTAATACATACATTTTGGAAAATGGCAAATTCCAAATTAGAACACTAAAAGTTAATTTGTCAAAGATTATTTTCTCTAAAAGTAATAATGGCGATATTTGAGCAAAAGCTATTTTTGATGCAACATTTGAGATAAATGCAAACGATGGTGCACAATCAAAAAATACAAAAATCGTGGAAATGCAACTTACTCACTCATTACTTAAAATCTAATTTTAAAAGGCTACCTCAAGGGCGGCCTTTTTATTTTTTATCCTTGGATATCAACGCCAATTGGGGCGTGATCTGAAATTTTTTTAGGTTCTAGGTAAGCTGATTTTAAGATTGATAGATAGGAATTAACTTGACTATCATTTTTTACATTTCAAAGGTCATATATAAATGCTTGATTTAGCAACAAATTTGTTTTATAAAAGATTTTGTCATATGGCTGCGAATATTGATTTGGAGTATCACTTAAAGAGGTTGAATTAGACAAATTATCATCAAATGCTTTAGTGTAATTATTTAAATTGCTAAATGCTATGCTTTCTTTATTAACTTTAATATTTGTATCACCGGCAAAAAAGATGTTTTTGCTTTGTGACATCGTTTCAAAAGTTAAAAGAACATTTGGCAATTGTTGAGCTTCAACGTATTCTTGCGCTCCCATTCCATGAATAGTTTGTTCCCCATTCTTAGCTCCAGGACTATCAAAATGGTCAAAAACAAATGTTAATTTATCTTTCTTCAATCTTGTTTTTCATTCAAATTGCGCACCAAAAGGTGGGCGAACATATTCTGCATTAGTTAATGGATGATGACTAAAACTACTTGTATAACTATAGCCAATTGTGTTATTTACAAAAGGCAAAGGTTTTAATTTATCGTTTTTGTATATTATACCTACATGTTCAGCTTGTCCTGGCGAAGCTTGTTTTCCTTTTAATTTTTGTGAACTTATATATTCATACGATTTTGTACCATGAATGGAATTTAAATGGTCAACAATACTTTGAATTGCGCTTGAATCCAAAACTTCTGTCAAACCGATTAAGTCATAGTCTAGCTTTTTGATAACTGCAGCAATTGACTTTAATTTATCATCTTTTTTATTAGAAGCCTTTAATATATTTCAATGCCCTCATCGTAAATCATTTGCCATTTTTGCTCTTGGACTAAGAGTTGCATTAAATGAGGTTTGATTTTGTGTTTCTTTTTGAGTGCTATTGGGTTTTGCGCTTATTTGTGTAGTTGCAATAGTAAACGTTGTCACTGCTGAACTTAATATTAATAAAATTTTCTTTTTCATAACAAACGCATTATAAATATATAAAAAATAAATGACTAAAAAGTTTTTTATTTTTCTGATTTTAACATTTGTTTTAACAAAAAAATATCTAAAATTCAGCATTAATAACTTAAAAATAGGATAATTTAAACGCAGTGAAATATCGCCTTTGAAAAAATAGATAGTTAATTTGCAAAAATAAGCCGTTAATACGCGTGAAATATGTAGTTTATATGCAATTTGTGCCACAATTTGCATTTTTTTTTTTTTGTTTGTATAATTCGGCCTGTTGTTTTTCTAAAAAACAATTCTCGCTACTGCAATTTTTAAAAAATTATATATAAGGATAGTTATTTTTAACTATTTAAAATAGGAGAAATAGAAAAATCTATTTATTATGAGCAATTCAAAGAAAAAAAAGATCGCAATCGCTACGCTTGCTATTGCGACTACACTTTTAGCAGCCGGAACTATTTCCGGCGTTATATATTCAAAATATTCAAAGCGTAATAATTCAATTAACCCCGAAGTACATATTGCTGAAAAAGAAAAAAAGATCCTAGAAGCATTACGTAAAAATATTGAAAAAGTTACAAAAAACCTTAAAGTTACTTCAAAAGCAATGAATCAATTGGATGAAGCTGGACCAAAACAAACGGATTTAAGCAAAACATTAGAAGATTTAAGTTTGCAATTAAAAGAAGCTAATGAAATTAAAAAAGAAGCTCAAAATGCTAAAAAAGAAAATGAATTAAAAGCTGAACTTGACGATCTTGACGATGCAATTAAAAATGCTACATTAGCCAAACAAAAAGTTGAAGCTAAAATTTCAGAATCAGACATCAAAATCAAAAAGCAAATCAACGACTACGAAAAAGACTTAGAAAAACTTAACCGTGAAGTCGAAAATAGCTTTATTAATAAGAACTTAAATGTGCTTTTAAAAACAATTGAAAAATTACTTAAACTACAAGAAAATGCTAACAATATTAAAAGTTTAACTAGCGCTATTGAATCAAAATACAAAAATGAAGCTGCTGCTCTTTTTGAAAAAGTAAAAGATGCTATTTTTAATGCTAAGAAAAAACAATTTGAACTTGAATTAGCTCTTAAAACCGAAAAAACAATCTTTGACGAACTAGAAAAGAAAATCAAAGAATATGACAGCAATCTAACTGACGCACAAAATGACGCTAGCAATGCTTTAACTTATGATAGCAAAAAAGAAAAATATCAAATCCTAGGTCGCACCATTGAAAGTATTAAAGAATATATTAGAGAACTAGAAGAACAAACAAAAGCACTAAAAGATCAAAACAATAAAAAAGCCATTGATAGTCAAATCAAGGCTTTAAATCAAAAATTAGATGAAACCAAAGTCGAATTAACAACTAAAAATAAACAATTAGCAGCCGAAAAAGAAAACAATGACAAAATCACTAAAAATAGTTTGGACAATGCTGACGATGCTATTAAAAAAGCAAATGATGCTATTGATAGTATTGATAATAAAAGCGCAGCCATCGAAGAGGCTGAACTCGCTTTAAATAATGCGAAAAATGACCTTGAAAATAAAAAAAGCACTTTAGTTGGCGATAGTGAAAATCAAACTAAAATCGATAAAAAAATTAGTGAAATTACTAAAAAACAACAAGAACTTGAAGAAGCTAAAATAAAACAAAAACAATCCGAAAACGAACTTGCAACTAACTTGGCAGAACAAGCTATTCAATTGCAAACCGAACTTGAAAAATTAGTTAAAGAACTTAAAGATAAAGTGACATTTTTGGATATTGAATCAAAAGCTGATGAAATTGAAAATAAAGTTAAAAACATTGAGGACACTTTTTTAAAAAGTGACGGAAAAGCCGATAAACTAAAAAATCACGATCACTTAAAAGACGCTTATGAAAAGTTGTTAGAAGCCAAAACGAATGCTATAGAAGCGGCTACAAAGGCTAAGGAAAAAGTTAAAACTGATCGAAAAGAATTAGAAACTCGCTATGAATCATTAAAGTCCGAAGAAAACAAATTGCAAGAAGCTCTAAAAAATGCTAACAACGATACTCAAAAATTAAACGAAATAATTAATGATATCGAAGGAGACAAAAAACTTCTAGAGCAAGTGCAAAAATTAATTGACGATATTAATAAAGTCAATCTTAATTCAGAAGTTTTAGTTAACACGGAAGAGTTACAAAATGATTTAAAATCCATTTTAACTCAAGCAAAATTTGATTTGGCAGGTAAAGAGGGAAAAATCAAATTATTAAATAATGAACTAGAAGAAAAAACTAACGAACTATCTTCTCAAGCCTCTACAACAAATAGTATTGTCAAAGAAAATGTCGATGATCTTGAAAATGCTATTGAAAAACTAAAAAGAGTCAAAGGCAACGCAGACGAATTTAAGAACGGCCTTGAAGATAAAAGACAAGAAAATGATATTAAAACGAAAACCCAAGAAAAATATGAAGCTCTTGAAAAAGCAATTAGCGATGCTCAAACTAAAATTAGCGAAAAAGAAGCTGAATTAGAAGAACAAAAAGACAAAAACAAAACAGAAATTGTTGATCCAACTATTGAAAAAGCTACAAAGTCCATTAATGAACTTGAAAAAAGTGACGATATTTCTACAATTAAAAAAGCATTGAGTGAAGCAAATAAAACGATAAAAACAATAAATGAATCTCAAAATAAACTAACTAAAGATAGTAAAAACAAAAATCTTGTAGATGAAAAACTAAAAGAACTTGAGAAAAAAATTCAAAAAAAGCAAGAAAAACTTAACGAATTAACCGCGGCTGAAGATACTATGGTTCAAAAAATAGAAAGAGAACTAACAAAAATCAAAGAAGAATTAGAAGCCGCTAATAGTGTCGCTAACAATGCTGAAGGAATTGACGCTAAAGATGCAGCAAACACGAAATTAGAAGAAGCAATTCAAAATGCAAAAAATAGTTTAACTAACCAAACTACAATTGCTAATAGTTTAAAAGAAGAAGATAAAAAGGCAAAATCTCTTGCTAAAATTGGCGAATTAACAAAGCAAATTGAAAATACATATGAAAATAATTTAAATGCGTTGAAAACAAAAAACAAACGCGACAAAGAGACAAATAATTCAAAAGTGCAAGAAGCTAAAGAAGAATTAAAAATCTTGTTGAATTCGGCTGATGAATTGATTGCTAAGTCTAATGATAATTTGGACAAAAATCAAGCTCTTGAGGAAATTAAAAATAAATTGCTTGAACAACAAGGAAAATTAAATAATCTTAAAAATGTCTTAGTTGGTGATTCTGAAAATCAAGTCAAAGTTGATCAAGAAATTACAAAAGTAAATAATAAGTTAAAAGATATTACTGAAGAAATAAAAAAAGAAAGTGAATTTGAAAGTCAAGTAAGGGCACTTCTTCAAGAAATTAAAGAACATTCTAAGTTACTTTTAGAGCAACTTTCTAAATTAAAAGAAAGCGAAAATAATGTCAATGAATTAGAAGCGCAAAATAATACTCTTCTAGAAAAAATTAATTCTCTAAAAGAATTTCAAAATAGTGAAAACGTTATTAAATTCAAAGATTTAGAGAAAGTAAAAACCGAATTAAATTATTTGGATGCGAACTTAAAAAAATCAGAAGTTGTCAACAACTTAACTAAAGAAGTGGTTGTTCACTATAAAAAATTAAAATTTTATAAAAAACATTTAGAAGAAAAATTTGAAGATTTTGAAACTATAAAAAATGACGAAAACAATTTGTTAGATATTCAACAAATGTTAAAAATCATAGATAAAGATGTTCAAGAAATGAACTCTTATTTATCAAAAACGCAAGATTTCATTAATAATGATGATGATAATGAATATATTTCCCCTAAAAGGATATTAGAAAAAGAATTAAACGACTTGAGAAAAAACTCATCATTGCAAAAAATTTACTTAGATTTCTTTAAAGCTACAAATAAATTTTTAGAAGATGTTATTGATGACGTTGAAAAGATTTTAAAAAATCAAGGGGGTTATTTGTTTGTAAGTAAAAATATGATAGTTTTTTCTGACAAACTAAAAAAATGATATGAAATTTCAAATTTCGTTAATAAAAATATTGGCTTAGATGAATATAATTCACACGATGAATTAGAACCAGAGCTAAGTTCTCTAAAAAGTAACATTAACCAAAAATATAAAATTGACAATGCAAGAAATTCATTCACACGAAAAGCAATATTAGATAAAGTATTACATATTTGAGCAGATCGTGTTGAACCTAGCGTTAGAGAAAACCTAAAAAAGAGATTAAGAACTTTCGACTTAAACAAATTTAAAAAAGAATTTGAAGACATGTCAGAAGATACAAAAAAAGATAAATTAGAAGAACTACTTGAAATATTGGAATTTATTGATTCGAATTCCACTGAAGAAACAAAGAAAATTTGGCCACTTTATCTTCCACAATTTATACCAGTTAAAACAGCACTAAAAGATTTGCTATGCACATTCACTAACGATTAAGTTTTACTTATTCAAGATGATTAAAATAAAACGCTTTTTTAATAAAAATGATGCCCCGCTTGCTAGCGGGGCAATTATTATTTTTGTATTACATAAACACTATTACTATTCAAAGATCGCTTTTTCAAAGTCAGTTTTAGGTTGAAATACTTCGGGAGCGTCATAGTAATGTATCAAATAATTCGCTGCTCTTATTAATAAAGATTTAAATCATTTTATAGTCTTAACATCTTCGTCGGCACCAAAAAACTTCTCTACACTATTCACCGGTCCATAAGGATCAACGGTACTAGGTCGAGAAGTTTTGAATTCAGCTTTCATTGTTTTAGATAGTAACACCGCCTTATCTCACAATGCTTGGAATTTTAAATCTTGGCTAACAAAATATGAGAGTTCATTATCAGCACTTTTCATGATGTCATCTAAAATATTAATGTTTCTTTTGATTTGTTCAACGTTATTTGGCTCTTTACGTTGAATGTCAAGAACAACTTTTAATTTAAGAAACATCATTTTAAAAATATCATCATGTTTTTCAATGCCTTCATATTCTTCTAAAATATTAAAAGCGTGTTGATAAAATTCGTTAAGTTTCGATCTAAATTGTGCAATCACTTCTTTAGTTTTGTCATTTTCATTAGTTAAACGAATTATTTTATCAAGCTCATTAAGAGTTACAACTTCATTTTTTACCGCTTTTAACGAGGGAAGATTTGGACGTTTGGGATTTGGAACCCTAAGTTTCATGCTTACTAGTGGCATTGTCCCTAAAAAACTTGCTCCAGCGGTAGCAAAAGCTATTAATAGTTTCCTGTTTTTCATTTTTATTACCTTTTTATTTATTACCTTATTTTCAAATTGTGTGTTGTTTTTATTCAACACATGCAAATTTTATTTTGAAATCTTTTCAAAAAAAATGATAAATTTATAAATTTTCATGTTGATAATCATTTTTCTTATTTTTTTATGGAGGTTAAAGTAATCAAAAATGTCAATTATGATAGAATTTTAGAGCAACTTTTTTAACCACTATAAACTTTATTTTTTATAATCAACATCCATTGAATTATTTTTTCCATAATTAGCTATTCTAAAAACGTCTTTATTTAAGGCAAAAAATTAAAAAGCATTCAAGATGAATCCCTTGAATACTAATATTTGTTTAGAATAGGCTATTTTGATTAGTTTCATCTAATTCATCTAGAATGCCTAATAGTTTTAGTTGCGAAGCAATTTTTGAATTTACTTTGGTGCGTTTTTCAAAATCTTCAACTGATAGAAATTCATGTTCATTTCTGGCTTGAATAATAGAATCGGCTACGGTTTCACCCAAACCTTCTACAACAACAAAAGGTGGAATCAATGCTTTATTTTCAATGTCGACTATTCATCTAGCGGCTTTAGATTTGGAAATATGTACATTTGTTATTTTAAATCCTCGAGCATACAACTCTTGAGTGATTTCAAGAATCGGAATTAAGTTAGTTTCTTTTGTACTTAGTGGTTCTTTTTTACTATCTGAGCGTTTTTTAAGTTCCAAAAGCTTATTATCTACTGCGTCTTTACCATCACTCATGACTTTAATGTCAATGGCGTCTGGTCTTGTTGAATAAAAGGAAGCATAAAACTGCAGTGGATAGTAAAACTTATATCAAGCGATTCGTCATGCCATAATAACATAAGCCGTTGCATGTGCTTTAGGGAACATATATTTAATCTTTTTAAGCGATTCAATATATCAAATTGGCACATTTTTACTTTGCAGCAAGGACTCTTGATACTCACTTAACCCCTTACCTTTTCTTACTTTTTCCATAATTTCAAAAGCTTCAAGGTGATCAATATTTCAATTAATTAAATCACGCATGATATCGTCACGACAGCAAACGCAATCTTGCAATTTTTTGCCTTGCTTTATTAACTCTTCGGCGTTTCCTGATCATACATCAGTACCATGACTAAGGCCGGACATTAGAATTAAATCGTTAAACGATTTGGGCTTAGCGGTTTTTAACATTCTTCTAACAAATGTTGTCCCAAACTCCGGAAGACCATAAGCGCCCGTTGTTTCATTAGATATTTCGCTTGGATTAATTTTAATGGCTTCAGTCGAGCTAAATAATGACATAACTTTTTCATCGAACTTAGGAATCTTTTTAGCATCAGTTTTTGTTAGATCTTCTAACATTCTAATTACCGTTGGATCATCGTGTCCTAGTAAGTCTAGTTTTAGAACATTATCGTGAATAGAAGTAAAGTCAAAGTGTGTCGTTTTTCAAGCACTCGTAATATCATTAGCTGGATAATTAACTGGCGTAAAATCTTCAACGTCAAATTCCTTTGGAATAATGATGATACCTCCGGGGTGTTGCCCAGTGGTTCTCTTGACGCCTTCAGTTTTTGATGCTAAAAAATCTAAAAATGTTCTTGTTCAAGGCTCTTCATGCAAACTATGAATTTCTTCATCGTATTTTCGACAAAAACCATAAGCGGTTTTTGAAGCAATTGTGGCTATCGTTCCCGCTCTGAAAGTATGAGCTTCACCAAAAAGTTCTTTAACATAATTGTGAATAGTAACTTGATATTCACCACTAAAGTTAAGGTCAATATCTGGAACTTTATTAGCTTCAAAACCTAAGAAAGTTTCAAACGGAATGTCATGTCCATCTTTTAGCATGATTGTTGCACATTTTGGGCATTTTTTATCCGGTAGATCTCATCCAGAAAAAATATGTGGATCTTCACTTCATTCAAAGTGCTTGCATTTTTCACATAGATAGTGCGGTTTAAGAGGATTAACTTCGGTTATACCAGCTAAATTAGCAACGATTGAAGAGCCTACTGATCCACGGCTTCCAACTAAATAACCATCTTGATTACTTCGCTTAACTAATTTGTGGCTAATTCAATAAATTACTGAATATCCATATTTAGTAATAGGTCCTAATTCTTTTTCAATTCGGCTAAGAATTTTTTCATCAATATTATTGCCATAACGTTCTTTAGCAGTTTGATAAACAACTTCTTTAAGCTTATTAGCAGAATCATCAAAAGTAGGAAAATACAATTTATCTTTAATAACTTCAATTTTTGGAGTAATTTGTTCAGCTAATTTATGAGTATTATCAACAACAATTTCGTTGATCAAAGTTCCATCATTTAAAAACTTAAATTCATCTTTCATTTGTCTTGTGGTCAAGTACTTAAAATCAGGAGTAGCAATTTCACGATACTTTTTAAGTCAATGTTGCCCTCCACCTAAAGTTGGAGCATTAACATAAATTCGATAAATCAAACTTTGATAATCATAAATATAACGAGCATCGCTAACGGCAATGCAAAGCTTGCCTAACTTTTTGGCTTTTTCTAACAAATCTTTATATGCAAACTGCACTTGCTCTAAAGTAATAGAATCATCTTTATAAATGTAGTTAAACGTACTAATTGGAGGAAATTCAATATAGTCATAAGGCGCAAGTGCTTTTAAAATGTTTTCATCGGTGCCAGTCATAGCTTCTTCTCAAACTCAGCCGGCGTTAGTTGAAGTACCTAGCAAAAGATCTTCATCATGTTCTCATTTATCAATAAAAAGTCTTGGACCACCATGATAGTCGTCGGTTAGCGATTTTGAGATAATCTTAAATAGCTTTTTTAGCCCTTTTTGATTTTTAGCTATAACTCTTACTTCACGGGGGAATTTCTTAGCAAAAAGTTTATCATCGTTGACTGCTGCTAGTTCATTAGCCGTACGAATATTTTTTTCACGGGCTAATTTAAGAATCATCAAAATTCACACATTAGCTAGTACATTGGCATCATAATCAGCCCGGTGTGCTTCATTTCTAGCATAATAAACATTGAATTTTTTAGCAACAATTTCTAAACGATAAGATTTAGCTTCATCAATTAAAAAACGTGCAATTGCTAAACTATCAATACCAATAATTTTTGAATTATCCAATCCATATTTTAGAAAGTTTTCTTTGCAAACATTAATATCGAATTTTGCGTTGTGAGCAACACAAATTCGGTTTTTTAATATATCATAAATTTTGCGAACACCTTCTTCTTGAGAATAACCGTTTGCTACAGTGTTATCAGTAATTTTTGTAATTTCTGTAATTGAAGGCGGAATGGGTTTCGTTGGTTTAATAAAAAATTGATGACTCTCTTTAATGATGCCATTTTCAATAATAGATGCACCAAATTCAATAATTTCATTGAAACGAGGACTAAGGCCAGTAGTTTCAAGGTCAAATACTACATAGGTTTGCGAAGATAAATCAAAATCAGCGGGAGTACCATAGAAAAATCCATTATCTGAGCTAATACTACTAATTGTTGCCCCATAAATAGGAACAACACTTTTATCTTTCTTAGTAGCGTTGTAAAATTCAGGAAAACTTTGGACATCATCTAAATCAGTTATTGCAATCGCACGATGGCCAAAGTGTTTAGCTGCTTTTAAATAGGCACTTGGGCTACTAATACCATCTTGTGTGGACATATTGCTTCGTAGAGCGAATTCAATTCGCTTATTCTCTTCATTATCGTCGCTTAGCCTTTGCAATCCCTCGGTGACAATAATATTTTTGGTACTTCCACAAAATACAATTTTAGTTTTACTATATTGATCATCAGTTAATTTTCCCGTTACAATAACGGTTTCGCCATTTGTTATTTTTAGCTCTTCATTATCTTCTAATAATACTTTAATTATTATTGCTTCATTATAATCAGAAAGCCCAAAACTAGCCATTGACTTGCCGCTTGAAAACTTTCTAACGTCAATACTAAAAACTTCGCCTTTTAAAGTGATTAAATCAGCGTAAGAGTTAAGGGCACTTTTAATATCCATTTCAATCGCCTTTGCCTTACTACGACGATAAGGTTGATTGCTAGTAGACGATGGAGTATTGTTTGCTTCTTCTTTTTTGAATTTGTCAAAATTTTCAACAACAGCTTCGATTTTCTTTGCTCGTCTTTTTTTAGTATCTTCTTCAATAATTTTAAGTTTTATCTTGTAAAAACCAAAGCCAATATTTTCTAACGATTCTTTAAGATTATTTTCTAATTTTTTAAGCCCGTCATAAGTTTCTTGATTAGGTAAAATTAAAATAAAATCATCACCTTCCAAAGAAACTAAATCCATATTAAAAAAGTTTTTATAAGCAAGTAGCGGTGAATGATCACAAAGAAAAACATAGTGCAAATAGTCAATAATTGTGCTCTTATCACGAATTAATGATCTGACCGAAAAGCTAAAGTTATTGTTAGGAAAGCGCTTATCTAAATGAGTCTTAAAATCCTTGAAATTATCAATACTAATGTGATGAGGAAAAATGATATCAAACGTTCATTTATGCGTTGATTTATTTAATTTGGCTTCTTTAAAAGAAGTGCCCCGAAATTCATCATTTAATTCAAATTTAATTTCTTTACATAGTTTTAAAAAAGTTTCATCAAATTCATTTTTCATCGTCAATTTTCTCCTTTTTAATTAGAATAATAAGATTATTGAAGTTGCCATTATTACTAATGAAAGCGAATCAAAGCGGTCCATTAGTCCACCATGACCCGGAATTAAATTAGAAAAATCTTTAACCTTCATTCTTCTTTTAAGTAGTGAAAAAAGTAAATCGCCAATTATGGCAATAGCTGGCAGGAAAATAATGCCAACAATTAATTGAATGTAGTTATTAAAAATAGTAAAAGTGTGATTGTTTGTTAGTTTGCCCAAATACATTAGTATAAAGACAAAAATAGCACCAAAAAGATAGGAAACTATTGCTCCTTCTCAAGTTTTTTTAGGACTTATTTTTGGACAAAATTTGCGTTTAAAAAGTTTGTGGCCAAGTAGCATACCTCCAAAGTAACCAAAAGTGTCAACAATCATCGGAATTAAAGCTACAGCAAAGAATAAATATAGATTTTGAGTATTATAAATAAAAAGTAATTTTCCGGTCAATGGCAAATAAATTATGCTAAATAAAGTAATTAAATAATAGCTAATAAAATCATGAGTATTTTTGTAATTTTTTAAGTTAATAAGCATTACTAGACTTACTGCGACAAAAACAATGATATAAGCAATAAAGCTTTGATAGATTAAAGTCCCTTTACCGCCGATATATTGCTGTAAAAAATTAGTTATATTAGAAGTCTTTGTCGTTCAAAATAGTTGATCTATATCTTGTCACAAGTTAAGTGGGAAAATCCAAATAATTAATCCAATCAACGCCAAGAAATAGTTATAAAAATAATGCAATTTGTTGTGCTGAATAACTTCGTATGTTCCATACAATGTAAAAACTAAATAAAAAACTGCTGCCACGATTTTTCCACCATGGCCAGTAAAATAATTAATAAATATAAAAGGTAAAATCAACCCAAAAAAAATTACAGCCGACTTGACTCTCTTAACCAAATTTTTCATATTAATAAACTCTATTATATATGCTAATATCACTAGAAAGGCAATTTAGTTAAAAATCATAATTTGCCAAAACAAACGCCTAAAAAGGTGAAAAAGTGAAAAGCGGATTAACAAAAATTTTTGCTTTTTAAAGTAATTTTTTGTTTTTTGTGTAAAATGTTAGCGAATATTTTATGATATTCAAAACCAAATAATCGCTAGTAGATAATATGACATTTCATGTCCATAATTATGCCTTAATTTAAATAGGCAATGTAGCGATGCTTATTTAAAACTCTATATATAAAAAACTTTAATTCGATGAATCAATACGAATATAACATTAGATTTCTCTTGCATATATATAATAACTGACTATTTGATTTTTCGTATAGCTCCTTATTTATCATCCCCTTTCAAGCCCGAGAAACATATTTGAACTTAAAGTTATATTATCTATGGCACGCTAGTTGCTATATATTAATTTTTTTAAGTATAGCATTTAAAAAAACTATCTAAAATTACTTTTTTTCCTATTATAAGTAATCCAACCCTGTACTAGCCGGGGTTGGTTATTATATTATAAAACGCCCATTTGTTAGGCGTTTTTTTGATAATTTAGCATCAATTAATCTGCTTGTCTTAAAGAGCTATTAATTTGCGAAGTTGAATCGTTAATTTTATTAGTGAATTCATCATAAATCTTAGCAATTTGCGTTGCGTCACTAATGCCATCTAACTTAGCTTTTAGTTCGGCTTCAATTGTTGCTTTATAGCTTTCAAAATTTGATGGAATTTTTTTATTTTGTTCAAGTTGCTTGCGAGCTTTTTCATTTTTAGCTAAGGCACTATTGTATTTTTTTAGATACCCTGGTTGACATGACAATGCTATTAGTAGGCTTAGTCCAACTAAACTAACAGCGCCTAAGGAAAGAAAGAATTTATTCATTTTTTTCATACTGCCTCGTTTCATTAATTATTTGTATTTTCATCAACTAATTTTTTAGCTTCTGATAGGTTAACACTAAAGAAGGTGGTAACTCCACGCTTTTGCATGGTAGCTCCATATAATTTATCAACTCTTTCCATAGTACCTTGACGGTGAGTAATAACAATAAATTGTGTATCAGTTTTTAAACTTTGTAAAAACTCAGCAAATCTTATAACGTTAGCTTCATCTAAAGCCGCTTCTACTTCGTCTAAGATACAAAGTGGTAGTGGTTTCGCTTTTAGAATTGAAAATAGTAAGGAAATAGCAATAAGTGCCTTTTCACCACCAGAGAACAGTTTAAGATTTTTAATTGATTTGCCAGGAGGTTGAGCAATAACATCAATTCCTGATTCTAGTAAGTTTTCGGGATCGGTGTAGCGAATTTCTGCCATACCGCCCCCAAACATTTTGGCAAAAACAAACTTAAATTCGCCATTGACTAAATCTACTGTTTGACTAATACGATCAACAATTATTTTGTCCATTTCTTCAATGGCTTCTTCAATTGTATTTTTAGCATTAACAATTTCTTCTTCTTGTTCTTTGACGCTATTGTATCTGCTTTCAACTTCTTCTAGTTGTTGAATAGCATCTAAGTTAACATGACCTAATTCACGAAGATCTTGGCGAAGCCCTTCAACTAATTTTCTAGCTACGGCAAAATCAATTTCAGGATTATAGAATTCTTTAGCTGTTTCAAATAACATACCATATTGTTCAGAAAGACGCTTTTTGGCATTTTCAATGGCGCTTTCGGCTCGAGCTTTTTCAGCAATTTTACTTGCGTTTTGGTTTAAAATGTCTCTAATTTCAACATCGGCTTCACTTTTCTTGAAGTTAAGTTGGTAAAGCTCTTCTCTTAGGTTTCGCAAAATTTCACTTTGTGTTCTTAATGAAGCGTTTAGATCACTACGTTTTAGGCTTAAACTATTTAATGAAGCAGCAAAATCGATATTTTCTTCAAGTTCTAATTTTTCATCTGAAAGTTGTTGATATTTAACACGAGCATCGTCAAATTTTTGAATTAAAAGTTCATGTTGACTTTCGTATGAAGTTTTTTCTAATGTTAAGTTGGTTGAATAAGTAATGTCTTTTTGTTGTTCATATTCAAGATTATTAATTTTTTCGCTTAGAGTAGCTAGATTTTTTTCAAGTGCCGGAATGTATTTTTCCAGCTCTTTGATTTGCTCGTCAATACCAAAGACTGAAACCGCTTGCGAAGCTTCACCCCCGCTCATGACACCACCAACTCTAATAATGTCGCCATCAAGAGTAACGACCATATAGCGTTTTTCTAATAATTTTGAAATTCGGTTAGCATTATCAATTGTATCTACTACTAAAATGTTTCCCAGTAAGAATCTCCGTAGTATTTCATATTCACTATCACTTTGAACTAATTCACTAGCAACACCTAAAAAACCTCGTTGTGTTTGTGCAACTACTAGGTGTTGTTCATTTACCATTCGAGGATTAATTGAAGCTAATGGAATAAATGTTGCCCGTCCGCCGTTATTTTGCTTTAGAAATTCAATTGCTGCTACAGCGGTTTCTGATTTATCTACAACGATGTGTTGTAAGGCACTTGCTAAAACTGTTTCAATTGCTCTAGCGTATTTTGCATCAACTTCAATAATTTGACTAACTAAAGCTTTATAACCCCTAAATAAATGTGCGTTTTCAATAACATTCTTAGTTCCCTTGGCTAAATTTGAGCGATTATCACGGACTTCTTTAATTACTTCAATTCTACTTTTAACACGATTTAGTTTTTCGGCTTCACTAGTAAATTGACGTTTAAGTTCTGAAATTGATGACGATCTTTTGACGGTTCTTTCTTGAATTTCAGAAATTTCAGTGCTTTTATCACTAATGAATTTTTTATACGATGAAATTTTGGTACTTAGTTCGCTTAAAAGTTCTTTTAACGAAGCGATTTGGTCTTGAGTCGAAACTTTAATTTCCCCGCTTAGTACCATTTCACGATGTTTTGTTTCCTTAGCACTTCTAATTTCTAAGCTAGTAATATCATTTTTTACTTTTTCAAGTTCATTTTGAATTGTTTCAACAGTTTTTTCAAGGTCATTAATAATAGTTGATTTTTGTTTAATTGCGGCTTCGTAGGTACTGATTCTAGTTTCAAGATCTTCTTTAACAAATTCAAATTCTTTTGCATCTTTTTCCAAAACTGTTAGACGTTCTGAAAAATTAATAAAATCATGAACTAACAAAGTAACTTCAACATCTTTAAGTTGTTCAGTTTTTTCTTTGTAAATTTTAGCTTTTTCAGCTTGACGTTGTAAGGGCTTTAGTTGTTTTTCTAATTCTTGAACTAAAACAGTAATTTGATCAAGAGCTTCTTGTGTTCTTTCAAGTTTTCGTTGTGCTTCAATCTTTCTTACTCGATACATTGAAGTTCCACTTGCTTCTTCAAAGATTTCACGTCTTCTTTCGGGAGTCGCTTCAGCAATATCACTAATAGTTCCTTGACTAATAATTGCAAGCGAAGATTTTGAAATTCCACTTTCCATCGCAATTTCTTTAATATCTTTTTGACGTGCTAGTTCGCCATTAATGTAGTATTCATTTTGCCCTTTACCACGATGTAAAACCCGCGAAATTGTGAAAAAGTCATGCGGAATTGAAACAGCACGATCACGATTGTCAAAAGTTAAAATGACTTCAGCACGATTCATTTCTTTTTCGGTTTTTGATCCTGAGAAAATAACATCTTCCATATTATCGCCCCGCAAGGCTTTGGAACTAGTTTCTCCTAAAACTCAACGAATAGCATCATTAATATTTGATTTACCCGAACCATTAGGACCAATAATAGCAACAACGCCACCGTCAAACATTAGTGTTACTTTATCAGCGAATGATTTAAATCCATGGGCTTCGACTTTGATTAATTTCATTATTAGTTGCCTTTCATAATTTTCAATACCATGAAATATTAATAATTATATTAAATAAACGATATTTTGTTGTAAGAGCAAATTTTATACTATTTATAAAATAAAAAAGACACCCTATATAAAAAGTGCCTTTTTTTGCTAAATAACTTGTAGAACTACCACACCAATCACTAATCAAATCGGAATGAAAATAAAGCTTAACATGGTGCACAAACTACTTACTTGCGACGTGTAGTTTTCATGAGTTTTAAAGTGTTGTGAATAAATAACAACAGTTGTTCCCGGAGGGACTGAACCAGTCATCACAAGCACGGCACCAACACTAGGATCTAAAATTTTGGCTTTGACAAATGGAATTAGCATCACCAAGATAAGTGCTGGCATTAGAATCATTTTAAACATCAAGAACAATCAATTTTGTTTGCTTGCAAACATTGCTCTAAGATCGGTTTTAGCCAAACTAGTACCAATAACAATTCAAATGAGTGGGCTAACAAGAGATGCTAAAATGCTAATAGGTTTTGCTAAATATGGCATTGTTACATTTAAGTCAAATCACCCTGTTGGTTTGCCTTGATAAGGAACATAAAGTTGTTTAATTGAATCTCAAACTACTCATTGAACCTTACCATCAGCGTAAGTGTAAGCGTAGATTTTACTAAAGTTAGGACCAAAAGTTCCTACTTGACTGAATGTTTTTACAACCTCTTGATTGCCAATAAGAACTGTGCCACTTTTAGCACCTTCTCCTGTTAAAGGTAAATCTCTAATTGTTGATCCTGCTCCAGGAATGTATTGTGAAGATCACAAAATCAGTGCACCTAAAATGGCTAAAAGGGAAGGATTAAGTAAAGCTTTTTTAAGAGTAAATTTGAATTCTTTTTTAGTAAATCTAACTCCTGAAATTAATGTATATGCAAGCCCAAATCCGCCAACATAGTATAAAATATTTCAAATATTTAGCGCTCCTAGCTGAATTCCTTGAGGGTATACTCCCATGATAATTGGAGTAGCAAACAAAATATTAGAACCATAAATACACATTAATCATGTAACTAAGTGTTTTTTCTTTAAACTATCTAAAAAAGCTGATTTGTTAAAGATTTCTTTTTGTTCTAATTCTTGCGAATCTTGTCATTCGTTAAATTCTCTTTCAGCACGCAAAATAATTTTTTTAGGTACTGCTTGGGGCACTAGTTTCACTCAAATAAGGGCGATGGTAGTTAATAAAATATAATAAAGGGCACTAAGTCCGAAAACAATACCCAAAGTCTTAATATCGGTTTTTTCTGCATTTTTCATGAAAGAATAAAATGCTAAAAATGGTAATAATACATTGATAATTATTTTTTGGATGCTCAATGTTCCTTGGTCGTTTAAGACCTTGAATTTATAAAGCAAAAAACCTAGCAACGTTATGGTTATTGTTGCTATTATTGCTGCTCATAAACCAGTATTGGTTATTATTCCTTGAAATAATATCCCAGGATTTGTATCCATTTTTTATCCTTAAATTTTGTTATAAAAATGTTAAAAATGTAAATATACTTTCCAATTTTATAACTATTTAGAAAATAAGGTTATTTTTTGGTACGAAAATCAATTACTGCTCTTCCTATAAAATCGCCACTTTCAAGCTTTTTAAAAATTTCAGGAACATCTTCTAATTTTACAACCCTAGTAATCTCGGTTTTCACTTTGCCTAAACTAGCAAATTCGATTGCTTCTTGCAAATCTAAACGAGTGCCAACAATTGAACCAACAATTTCTTTTTCATACAATACACTTCAAAAAATTGAAACTTCAAAATTGTCTTTGCCAGAAGCATTTTTTGAGGGAAGACCAACTAATACTTGTCTTCCACCTCTACGAAGAATGCTAAGCCCTAATTCAGCCGCTTTAGTTGCAACCGAAGTATTAATAACAGCGTGGCTGCCACCGTTAGTTAATTTAATTACTTCATCAATTACGTTACTTTTCAATGAATTAAAAGCGGCTTCTGCTCCTGACTTAATTGCTAAATCGCATTTTTCGTCATTGATATCAATTCCAATTACACGATACCCCATTGCTTTAGCGTATTGAATAGCAAGGTGACCCAGTCCGCCAACACCAATCACTGTAATTCAATTTCCAGCTTTTTGGTTTGCTTTTTTAACTGCTTTGTAAGTTGTCACACCTGCACATACAATCGGAGCACCTTGAACAATGTCAAAATTATTAGGAATCGCAGCAATGTAATCTTCATGCCCAATTGCATATTCAGCAAAACTTCCATCTTTAGTATAAGCTGACATATTTTGATTTGGACACAAAGTTTCTTTACCTTGTAAACAAAATTCACAATGTCCACAACTATCGTGCAATCAAGCCAATGCTACGCGATCACCAACTTTGAAACGATTGCATCCCTCGCCTAATTCAACAATAATGCCTATTCCTTCATGACCAGGGATAATTGGAAATTTTGCTTTTAATAATCAATCATCATTTGCCACATGTAAATCAGTGTGGCAGATGCCTGAAGTTTCCATTTTAATAAGAACTTCTTTATACTTAGGACTAGGAATATTCACTTCCTTAATTTGTCAATTTTTTGGACTTTCAACCACAAATGCCTTCATTTTTGCCATAAAATAACCTCACTTATTTATTAAATGTTACTTAAAAATTTGAAGTTTCCATTTTTTTAAGAGCAGAAATTGCCGCAGCCTTTTCGGCTTGTTTTTTTGAATGACCATAGCCAACGCCAAAAACTTTTTGATCAACAAGAAGTTCTGATTTAAATTCGCCATTATTTTGCGCTACTGTCACATAACGCAATCTTGATAAATTGCCGTTGGCTTGAATAATTTCTTGAAAATAAGATTTAGGGTCTTTACTATCTATTACATTAAGAACTGAGTCTAAAAGAACTGAGTCTAAATACTGAAAAGTAGGGCCTATTCCTAGTCCAAAATAAAGAGCACCAATAAATGATTCAAACATATCTGAAAAAACTTTTGAATTAGGAATATTTTTGATTTCCTCAAAAACTTTTTTGCCGAACCTCGCAATTTCGACTAAGCCAATTTTGTGTGCAATTTTTGCAAGATTTTCATTTGATACTATCATTTGACGATGTCTTGTTGCTTCGCCTTCAGTGTATTTAGGAAAATTTTGAAAAATGCGATCGCTTGTATAAAATTCCAAGACTGCATCACCTAAAAACTCTAAATATTCATAATTGAATTTAAAATGGTCACTTTGATCAAAAGATTTATGGGTTAGCGATTTAAAAACGAACTCAGGACGTCTAATTTTTTTAATATCAAGTCCGTTTCTTTCTAACATAGCAACGACTTTATTATAAAACTCACTGTCAATCGGAAGTCGTACTATTTTTTTTGCTGTCATATTATTTTATTCGTCTCCCTTGATTGCTCTTTCAACTTTTTCAATAATATTTTCATCCAAAGCACGTTTAATTTGCTTTAGTGCACTATAAAAAGCAAGTTCGTCGCTACTACCATGTGCTTTGACAACAACTTTATTAGGACCAATAATGAAAGCGCCACCGACTGTGTGATAGTCAAATTTGTTTTTTATTGCTTTAAGTGGTTTTTTTAGTAGTAGTCCACCTATTTTAGTAATTATATTTTTATGAATAGCACTTTTAAGCATCTTGCCAAAAGCCAAAAACGAACTTTCCATTGTTTTTAAAAAGATATTACCAGCATAACCGTCTGATATAACAATGTCAGCTTTACCGTCAATGATATCTCGCGGTTCAATAAAACCTATATAATCAAAAGAATTTTTGCTTTCCATAAGCATTTTATTAGCTTCTCGACTTACTTCAGGCCCCTTGTAATCTTCTGTTCCAATATTTAAAATTGCGAGTTTTTGTTTGCCTTCAGTTTTAAAAAACAATTTGTGGTATTCAACGGCAATTTTCGCTCACTCAACTAAATACTCCGGCTTTACATCAACATTGGCTCCAACATCAGTTAAAAGAAAATGCCCGCCGTTAGTAGAAGGCATAATTGGCATAAATGATGGGCGCAATACACCGCTAATTCTATTAACTTTAAGAGCTGATAGCGTTAAAAAAGAACCACTATCACCACTACTTAATATCGCCGACCCCTTATCTTCTTTTAATAAATTGAATGCGCTTAGCATTGAACTTTCTTCGCGCAAAATTTCTCTAGGATTATCAGTCTTGTGGAGTAATTTAGGTGAATGAACAATTTCAATATTTTCAGGTAAGTTATTTTTAAAAATATTATTAATGCTCTCTTGATTGCCTACTAATAGCAATTTATAGTTAGGATTTTCGTGAGCGAACTTTTTAGCGGCTAAAATTGCTAAAGTTTCACCACCATCACTATTAAGTAAGTCAAAAATAATTTTCTTATCCATTTATTCACCTTTCTTTATTTATTCAACTGCTATAAAATATGGATAAATGCTTTGTCCGCCTGAATAAATTTCAATTTCAACATCAAAATTAACTTCAATATAATTTTGCAAAATTTTTGAATCTGATTCTGAAACATCCTGTCCATAAAAAATAGTAACAATTTGCGAATCTTCATCAACTAGAGTGTGAAGTAAATTGATTGCTGCGTCCATAGAAGTTTTAGCAGTTGCAGTGATTTCGTTATTAGCCATCACCATGAAATCACCTTCTTTAATTTTAATGCCATTTAATTTAGTATTTTTCACAGATGGCGCGATTTCGCCATATTTCACATTTTTCATCGCTTCTTTCATTGTTTCTAAATTTTCTTCTTCAGAAGCATCTTCATTAAAATTCATCGCAACGCTTAGACATTGCGCTTGGCTTTTTGTTGGAATTGTAATAATTTTTTTATCAGTAACAATAGTTGATGCTTGTTGAGCCGAAAGAATAATATTAGAGTTGTTTGTTAAAATAAAGACAGTCTTGCTATCTACAGCATCGGCAGCTTTAACAATATCTTGGGTTGAAGGATTATTGGTTTGACCACCTTCAATTACGTAAGAAACGCCATTTTGTTTAACAAGTTCAATAATTCCTTGGCCAACATTACATGAAATTAAGGCACATTTCTTTGAATATGTCTTTTTAGGAGTAGTTGCATCTGGTGAAGCTAATTTTGAAGCCACTTCTTTGCTAGAACTAGCTTGCACGGTCATATTATCAATTTTAATTTTTAAAAACTGACCCAAGCTATTAACAGCATTTAAAACATCGCCTGGTTTTTTAGCGTGAATATGAACTTTAAGAATTTCTTCATCTTGGACAACAACCATGGAATTGCCAATTTTTTCTAATCTTTTAACAAGCGATTCTTTATCAAACTTACGATAATTTTTAAGTTCTAAAATGAATTCAGTGCAATATCCAAATTCGCCATTGAAAACCTCTGAATCGGAAATAAAAGTACCAATGCTTTCGCTGCTAGTTTTTGTCTCAATAACAGCTTTATTTTGAAAAAATAAACTCATTCCTTCAATAATGGCATATAGCCCCTCACCACCAGAGTCAGTAACGCCGACTTCTTTTAAAATTGCCAATAAATTGGGAGTATTATCGCAACTTTTTCTCGCATATTCCAAAGCTAAATTGAAAATATCTTCGAAGGTTGATTCAACAACCACGGTTTCTTTTAGTCCTTCAGCAATTTCTCTAATTACAGTTAGTATCGTTCCTTCAACTGGTTTTAAAACAGCTCGATAGGCAGCTTTGGAAGCTTCTTCAAAAGCGTTAACCATATCAAATACTGAGATTTCAGTTTTATTTTTAAAGGCATTAGCAAAGCCTTTAAAAATTTGACTTAAAATTACCCCCGAGTTTCCTCTAGCGTTCATTAGCATGCTTTGTGAAACAACTTTACCAACAGCCTCTAGATTTTTTTCATTTAAATTTAAAATCGCATCACGAGCTGCAATAATTGTTGAAGCCATATTAGATCCAGTATCACCGTCAGGAACAGGAAAAACATTAAGAGCATTAATCGCGTCTTTTTTGTTTTTAATATTGTTAGCGGCACTAATCAAGGCATTTTTTCAATGCATTCCATTAATTTTATTCATGTCTATCTAGTTCCTTTAATTGTGATATCTAAGGTTTCTAACTTCAAATTGTTTTTTTCTAAGTTGTAGACAATAACTTGATATATTTCGTCTACAATGTTTTTGGCGTTAATGTTAGATAGGATAATTAATCCAATCTTGACAATAACAATGTCTTCACTTTTATTCGAATGTTCAATAATGATATTATTCTCATCTAAATTCTTATTTTTGCCATCAACCGAGGCAAAACCAGCAATTCCTGAAATAGTTAAAATAGTGGAGATAATAATTTTTTTGATATTCTGTAAATCCATTTTTTATTCACCCCTCTATTTTTTGTCTAAATAGTTTCTTTTGATTGGAAACGAGTGCGATAACTTTGCAATTTCTTTTTTAATAACTTGATGCAAGGTTTCATTGTTGGGTTCGCGCAAGGCTTTATCAATTAAATTAGCTAAAATAATAAACTCGTCTTCTTTAAAATCACGCGATGTCATCGCTGCTACTCCTAAGCGAATACCACTCGAAACCATTGGGCTTTCGGTGTCAAAAGGAATAGTATTTTTATTAACTGTAATATTCATTTTGCTTAATATTTGTTCAGCTTGCTTACCAGTCAAATTGTAACTTGTTTTTACATCAATAGTAAATAAGTGGTTTTTGGTCATTCCCGATATTACTCTAACGCCTTTATTTATAAAAGTTTGACAAAATACTTTACAGTTTAAAATGATTTGTCTTTGATATTCAATAAATTCAGGTTGCAATGCTTCATAAAATGAAACTGCTTTAGCAGCAATTTGATGAAACAGCGGACCACCTTGATTGCCTGGAAACACCGCACGATCAATTTTCTTTGCAATCTCTTCATTATTAGTCAAAATAATTGCTCCACGAGTGCCCCTTAAGGTTTTATGAGTCGTTGTTGCAACAACATCAGCATAACCCATTGGCGAAGGGTGCAAATTAGCAATAACTAGCCCAGAAATATGAGCGATGTCAGCAAATAAATAGGCTCCAACGGCGTCGGCGATTTCTCTAAACTTAGCAAAATCAACAATTTGAGAGTAAGCAGAGTACCCGCAAATGATCATTTTAGGTTTCACTTCTTGGGCAATTTTTAAGATTTCATCATAATCTAAAACACCGTCTTGATTGACAGTGTATGTGTATGATTTATAAAAAATACCGCTAAACGAAATGCGATAACCATGGGTCAAATGTCCGCCCGAATCCAGCGAAAGACCTAGAACACTATCGCCAGGATTTAAAAGCGCCATATAAATAGCGGCGTTTGCTACGCTACCAGAATAAGGTTGCACGTTTGCATATTTAGCATTAAAAAGCTTGCAAGCACGTTCTTGGGCGATTTTTTCAATCTCATCAACAAATTCACAGCCACCATAATATCTTTTGCCCGGATAGCCTTCACCGTATTTGTTAGTAAGTGAACTTCCGGCCGCTTTCATAACATCTTCAGAAACATAATTTTCTGAAGCAATTAATTCAATATGTTCTTCTTGACGATGACTTTCTTTATTAATAAGATCGGCGATGTCTTGGTCATGTAAAGTAACTTTTTTATTCATAGGCAATTTCCTCAATAAAATAAAACCAAACTAATATGAATTAGTTTAGTCAAGTAATGATTTGGTTTGTTTTTCTTCTTCAGAGATAATCTTCTGTTTTTTCTTTGCAAGATTTTCTCTAATTTTTTTATTAATAGCAATAATTGGGATGGCAACAAAACCTAATCCCACGGCAGGAAGAACACGCAAAATCCAATTAGTAACACCAGATGAAACCAAAAATGAATTCATTGCCAAAGAAAGTGGCATTAAAAAGGCAAAAGCGCCAACGGGAAGAACTTTGAACTTTCAAATTAACAATGAAACTATACCAATTTGGAAAATAGAAAATGCTAAAGCAATAGGAAATTCAACTGCTCAACGATGTAAACTCTTAGTTTGTGAAAAAATTCATCCATCTTTTCCTAATAGTAAAAACAGTAAAAATGAAGGAATTGCAATTAAAAATAAAGAGGTTAGTGCGATTTTTCAAGAAGTTTTTAGCGGTTCTTTTTGCTTAACTGAATCTTGTTCAATTTTCTCTAAATTAATTTTTCTATTTTTGTATTTCTTGTAATTTGCCATGCTTTTTCCGTATTTTAGTAATTATTAATATTATTAAATATTACCATAATGGTCCAAAATAAATAGTAAAGCCGGCATTTAGTTTTACTATTTTTTATAAATTCTTCATAATTGAAAAAGATGCCGCTTGTTTGGCATCTTTTAAAATTGCTATCAGTCTATTGTTTTTTAAAGCCTTTGATGGTGTAGAACATATCGCCCGTTTCTACTCCATTATATGAAAATTTGCACTTAATTGTTAAAGTTCCTTTTTTGTCTTTCATATCATGAGTACTTTTTTCAATTAATTTTATACCGCTAGGTAAATGCGATTCTAATATCACCATGTTACTATCCTCAACTTCGCTTGGTTTCATATCTTCTTTACCTACGCAATCAAATAATAGTCTTAATGAGCGAATATATCTTTCTAACAAGAACTTTTTGGTTATGTAGTCTTTAGCAAAAGTTGTTTGATCAATTTCAACGCGTCTAGAAATCATATTTTCAGAGTTGAAGTTTTTAGCTTTAAAATCTTGGAGTGTCATTAATGTTAGTTTAATAGTCAACTTTCCATCAGCTTCTTTTGGGCCACTTATGATAAAAGCGGTTTGGCCATCAACCATTTTTAATGATTTTGAGAAAAATTGTACCTTAGATTTTAGTTCTAATTTTTCTTTGTCATAACTAAAGAATTGAGCAAATGGCAATGTGTATTTCTTCTCTTTAATTTGGGTAAGCATTTCATTGTCTCAAAGCATTAATTTTTGTTTTTTAATATCTTCGATAAAATTTCTTAAATGGATTATTGATGAGGCTCCGCCATTATGATCATCACTTGGAGTTTCTTTAAAACCTTCAGTATTTAAATCGGGATCAATATTTTCTTCAACTGTTCCACTTGGAGCTTTTTTATCTTCTAGTGGAGCTTGATTATTTTGTTCACGTATTTTGTTATGGATGTCAATGCCTAATTTTTCAAGATCAATTAGAACTTTTTTAGTTTCGCGTGGGCTTTCGTTTCAATCAAAAAAGCTAGTTGTAACTTCAACATTATATTTGCCCTCTAAGGTTTTTTCAACTTTTCCAAAAGTGTATGTCAAAGATTTATTTTTATTGTTTATTCAAAACGAACGATCACTTAATTCATTGTCGTTAAGTCTTTCAATATAAGTTTTGTCTTTTGAATAATATGGATGAACTGTCATTTTTTCAAGTTCATCACTCAAATATTTCTTTTGATCTTCTTCTGTTAGATTGTGAGGATTAATATTGCCATTAGCGTAATTTCCTTCAATGATAAGCTTTTTAGAAACGCTAATAGAATCATCCAAAATTATGCTTAGTTTAACATCTACTTCAATTTTTTTGCTAGTTTCGTTAAATTTAACCGAAACATATTCTAATTTAAACAAGTTTACATCGTAACTTCCGGTAGCAAAATTACTTTTACCCTCAAAGTTTAAATGACTGTTGGTTTCTTTAATGTTTTGATAAGCTTTTTCGTTAAGGATTTTAATATCAAGTTTATTAATTTCCTCGTTTATTTTATTTTTGGCTTCTTCAATTTTCTTTAACATCTCCGAACTTTTCTTTCAACCCTTTAGGTTAAAAACATAGTTCTTTGATTTGTAATCAATATCTTTTTTTCTAATTGAATACAAAATAGATAGAGTGTTGGTTTCTGGTTCTTTTACTATTGTTTTTTTAGCAAATTCATAGCCTTCTTTTAAATCTTCTGAAGGATGGACTTTGTCTATATCAACATCGTCTAACAATGTTTCTTCAAGGTTTGGATAACTGAATTGTAAGTTTTTAACATACTCTTCAAAATTAGATGCTAAGCTTTGCCTGGGAAACTCCATTTTATGAACTTCAGTAGAAATTTTATGTGCGCCCTTATGGTCGTGGATAGCTCCTTTAAAGTAAAAAATTATTTTGCCATCTTTTACTTCATAACGAATTAATGAAGATAATTTTACCATTCCTTTGCTGTCGGTGTAGGTAGGCTTTTCGTCATTGACAATTTGGTGTTTATTTGAAGCAAATTCGCCTTCTAGAGAAAGTAGTTCTTCGTTTTCTTCTCTTCAGTTTGGTCTTTTGCCTTTTTCGACTGCAATTAACTTTTTACTACTGTAGCTGTAGTAAAAATCTTTTTTAGCTTCTATTGCTTTGTAAAAGGCATCTATTTTGCCATCAACGATTTTTAATGACATTGATTTTAGTCAATTATTTAATTCTGTTATTTCTTGACCTTGTTCTTGTTTTTGGTCAGGTTTTTGTTTTGAATCCTCTTTCTTTGGTTCTTCTGGTTTTTTCTTAGTGTCATCGCAAGCTGCAGCTACGACTGAGGTTGCAAATAAAGTAGTTCCTAAAATACTAACTGTTAACAAACTAAGATTCTTTTTAAATTTTTTCATTTTCTTCTCCTATTTATATATTTAAAATGAAAAAAAGGACAACAAAAATGCCCTTTTTTAAATTTGTTCTCTTGCTGTTATGAATTTTAATGAATCTTTAAAATACATATTCCAATTATATATATTTTTAAAATAAAAAAGAGCACAACAGTGCGCTTTATCAAAATAAATGAAATCGGTATAAAAACTTATAAATGGTGCGGATGAAGGGAATCGGACCCTCGTATTTAGATTGGCAACCTAATGTTCTACCATTGAACTACATCCGCATGGTGCAAGTGAAGGGAATCGGACCCTCGTATTCAGCTTGGAAGGCTGATGTTCTACCATTAAACTACACTCGCAAGTGCTATATCTTTGGCAGTAAATCATTATACTATAAATGTTAAATTTTGAAAAAAATTTTATTCCTCAATTTACTAAATTTATCATTTTAGATAATAAAAAATGGCGATCGTGGCAGGAATCGAACCTGCGACCACATGCTTAGAAGGCACGTACTCTATCCTCTGAGCTACACGACCACACAAATTATTTTAGCATAATTTAATCAATTAATGCCATATCATTATACACTTTTATCCCTAAACAAAAGTAGATTTTTGTTTTTTTATATTTTGTTTTTAACAAAAACTAAGCCAAAAAGTATGCAATATATTCAAAAAGAAGTAGTTATTATTAGCTCTAATTGAGCGTTCAATTAGGAGCCTATTCTTTCGCAAAAAATAAAATTTCCTTTTTTAGATATATTTTTTGTTTATTTTTAATATTTCTTAATTATTTTGTAAAAACTGGTGAAAAAACATGGTAGAATGATGGTGTCATTAAAATAAGTGACAACTCACGTTTTATCGCTCAGGCGCGATAACGGTGAGCCGGAGATAGTTAATTCTATCTCCTTTTATTTTATCTTTAAACAATTGTTTTTAATACAAAACTTTTCAACCTTTTCTAACAAGTAATATTTTTTGTCAACTCCGCCAGTATAGTTTCCAACTTTAAAATCTACGTTAACAACTCTATGGCAGGGCACAATGATCGAAAGTGGATTTTTGCCAACGGCAGTTCCAACCGCTTGTGCTGACATTTTTTTTATTTTTCTTTTATTAGCTATTTCGTTAGCTATTTCTTTGTAAGTTGTTACATATCCGTAAGGAATTTGGAGTAATTGTTCTCAAACTTCTTTTTGAAAATCACTACCAATCAGTTTTATTTGTGGCATTTCGCTAGGATTACCACCAGAAAAATAAATATCTAGCCATTTTTTAGTTTGTAAAAATATCTCAAGATCGTCTTTGATTTGAAGCTTATTTTCTTTAAAGATTTTATTATCACTATTTTCATAATTAACTTCAATAAGATATTCACCATCACTAATTAAAGTTAAGATTCCAAGAGGACTATTGTACAAACTTTTAAACATAATGGATAATTATAAAACGCGAACAACTTGTTCGCGTTATTATTTTCTAAATTTTAACTATAGTAATTTTGCTAAGTGTTTTAGTGTTCTAATATATTGGTGAACGAATGAACTTTCATTGTCATATCATGAATAAATTTTGTAAAGTTTTTTACCATCCACTTCTAACGCGGCTGTTAGTTGACTATCGAAAATTGATCCCGCTGTTGAAGCTATAACATCACTTGATACAAGTGGTTCGTCACTATAAATAAATGATTCTGAAGCAGCTTTTTTCATAGCTTGGTTAATTTCTTCAACACTAGTATCTTTTTTAAGTTCCACAGTTAAGTCAACTAATGATCCAGTAATTGTTGGAACTCTTAGTGCAATACCATTCATTTTTCCTTTCAAATTAGGAATAACCTTACCAATTGATTTGGCTGCCCCAGTTGAAGTTGGGATAATGTTAGAAGCAGCCGCTCTTGCTCTTCTTAAATCAGCATGAGGAGCGTCTTGCAATCTTTGGTCAGCTGTGTATGAGTGAACGGTAGTCATATATCCTTTAACTACACCAAATTCATTTTCTAAGACATTCATAACTGGTGCTAAAGAGTTAGTTGTACATGATGCTGCTGAAACAATAACATCGTCTTTATTTAAAGTATTTTCATTTACTGAATAAACTATTGTTTTAACGCTATCAGTTTTTGAAGGAGCGGTAATTAAAACTTTTTTAGCTCCTGCTTCAATGTGTTTTTGTGAACCTTCAACGGTAACGAAACGACCAGTTCCTTCAACTACAATATCAACACCAAGTTTTTTTCAAGGTAGCATTGCAGGATCTTTTTCAGCATAAACAGGATATTCCACACCGTCAACAATGATTGAATTTTCGGTGTGTGAGATTTCTGCATTCATTTTTCCGTGTGCTGTGTCGTATTTTAGTAAATGTGCTAAAGTTTTGGCATCTGTTAAATCATTAATTGCAACAACTTGTAGTTCTTTGTCATTATAAATTCCACGAAATACTAAACGGCCAATACGGCCAAATCCATTAATAGCAATTTTTGCTTTCGCCATAATATTTATTTCCTTTCGTAATTAAAATAAAAATTAACTGCAAAAATTATAGAATAAAACAACAACTTTTATAATCCGTTTCAACTGCTATTTCTGAATTTTTAAGAGTACGTACAGGATCACTCTTTTAATTCTACTTTTTGTATAACGGCGCGAAGTGCATCTATCAACAAATTCATCGTAATTAGAAGCATCAATATTCTTTTTAAAAAGATTTTCCATCCCCTCTGACATCAAAACAATATTTTTTAATCAGTTTTCATCATTATTTTTCACAATTTCTTGAAATTCACTATACCTATCTTCAATTTTCATAATTGGGAAGCTAACTTTCATAGGTGAGTATTGTGATATATCTTTTCCTTCGCGGAGCAACTCACGTAAATACGTAGCAGAAGCGTATTGTTTACTTAATGTTAAAGAACCATGTGACACGGTTCTTTTAATGCAAATTGGTTCAAGATCAAGATTATTATCAACAATGTATTTAACATACTCAAATCCCAAAATATCAGCGGGAACCACTTCAGAAGCTAATATTATTTTCAGTGCTTCAAAAGAACTAAACACGAAAGAATAACCTTTTTTTAAAAAAGACTTTAGCTCCGTGTTGTATTGCACTAAGTTTTCTTTAATTTTTTTAGCACAATGAAGATAAAAGTTAATATCGTCAGTATCAGAAACGCCAAATGCCAGCTTTTGAATACCGTTTTTTAACAAAAGATCAATTGAACCTTTAGCAAAAATATGCGCCGCTTGAGTGGATGTTAAAAAATCTAATTCTATTACTTCATCAACCCCGTTTTCAAGTGCAATCTTTTTTCTGTCTTCAAACGATGCCACAGCCAATTCACCGCGTTGCACATAATCCGAAGATAGGGCTACAATTAAATAAGAATTAGGATATTTACTTTTTATTGCATCAATCAAATATTTATGTCCATTGTGAAATGGGTTAAATTCCGCTATTAATCCGATTTTCAACACCCAACAACTCCTTTATCAAAAAATGATACTTTTTATTTTATAAAAAATTATGTTGTTTCTTCTTGCGCAACTTAATTTTTGAATTTAAATTTAATAAAAAAGAAAATCCCCTACCTAAGTAAGGGATTTGTGTTAAAAGAAATATAACTTATTTACTATTAACGTGCTTCACGGTAAGTTCTTAGAATTGCATCGTTCATTTCTTTTGCAAGTCTTAGTTTTTCCATGTCGCCTTGTCCTGATGCGATTGTTTCATTTAATTTAATTTCTTTACGTTCTGCCATTTTTCTTTCAAGTGGAATGAAAGCAAATGAAACAGCAATGTATAGTAAGAATAGAACTGAAGCAGTAGTATTACCAATTACGCTAGATTTAAGACCTTCAGTTTTACTTGCATCTGTATTTGCTAGGTATTGATTTATAGAAAGACCCATACCAACAAACTTGTCTAGAATCATAAATGTCAAGGTTATTAACACTATGATAACTGAAGTATATCCAGCTCAAATAGTATGTTTGTTTTTGGTTACAGCAATAAAGTTTTTCTTTCTATTTTGAATTGCACCAACGATAGCTAAAGCGATAAATGCAAAGGCAAATACAGCCATTCAGTCAGCCATTAAGTCAGCGAATGTTAATAGCTTATCAGTGCCTTTACCATAAATTTCACCATCATCGTAGTAACCGCCACCGATGTATGCGTAGGTACCAATTGCAGTTAAGATAATCATGTATGGAACTGATAAAACTAAACAGAAGATCATTCCTACTCATGGTCTTTTAGCGTTTAACATGTATTTGTAAGCACTAACAGGAACAGAAATTTCTCCTTCTTTAATCAAGTCTTCTACGAATCTGGTTGCTCACATTGTGAATCCATTTAGAATACCAATGATACCGATTGCGATGCAAATATTAACTACACCAAATGCTCAACTGTGGCCTGCAGTTTTTAATAAACTACCGTAGTCATAGAAATCACCCTTTTTAGCACCTAAAGTCATAGCTAGGGCAATGATGATGTAAATTAAAGTGATTGAAGATAACCCAATAGTTAGGGCAGCAGGGGTTTTTTCTGGTTTTTCCATTTCTGATTGAACACCAGCAGTAACGTAGAATCCGTCAAATGCAAAGAAGATTCCACCTAGTGATCCAAATACGGCAAAGAATGGAGAAAGTCCAAATAATGTTGTTGCATCTTTGCTGAATAAGTCAGCTTTTGTAACAGCTTTGTAGGTTACACCATTTTTAGCAGCAAATGCAAATCCGATGATTACGATTGCAACTAATGGAATAAATTTAACTGCAGTAACAACTCAGTTTTGAATGTTTCCTGCACGTGAGCTAATTCCTGCTGTGAACATCATTCAAACAGTAATAGCAAGTCCAATCGCAAAGAAAATTCAAGGAGTAGCTGAGGTGTTACCAAATTGTCAAATTTTACTATCTACGCCTAATCCACTTAAACCATCTTGGAATTGGATGATTACGTAGTATGGCATAAAGAAGTAGGTAAATGGTAAGTATAGATAAGTCATGAAGAACTTAACGCCCTTATAAATGAACAATTTATTAAAGGCTTTGGCTCATCCAATCATACCTAAGTTGTCGTTGCGGCCTGATGCAACTTCAACTAGTGCAAGTGCCATTGCGATAATTGCAAATCCAGCAATTAATCAAACAGCAATAGCTCAAACAATGTTTCCGGCTGAATTCGAAAGAACACTCTTTGATCTTAGAAAGATACCGGCACCGATTGAACCACCGATAACAATAAGGATTGCAGAAAAGAAACTAATCTTTTTCTTATTGTCGGAAGTAACGACCATTTGTTCGTCGTTCATATGATTTCCTTTCTTTTAGATTTAAATATATTTAAAAATAAAAACAGCGATACATTGCATAATTGACTACATAAAATACGAATGCTCCCCAATGTATTCAATGTACCAATTTAAATTATACGGGATAAAGTTTTAATGAATGCGAAAAGAAACCTTTATAAAGTTAAAAAACGCGATGAACACCACGTCAAAATGGAGTTTAATCTTATTTTTTGAGTAAGAATTTAGAATTATTTTGTTTTTAAAGACCTTTATACACTCGTTATTAATTCATCTAATAGAAAGAATTTTGATCATTAAACTACGTTCTAAAATAAAAAAATTACAAAAGTCGTCAAAAGAGAGAATGCAAATTTGTTTAGATTTTTAATTTAAAAATATATTAAACCTCGCTTTTAGACAAAAGTGCCAAAGTTTCAACATGATAAGTTTGCGGAAACATGTCAAATGGCTGAACAAACTCTATTTTGTAACCTTTTGATGTAAATAATTTTAAATCTCGCACTAAAGTTCGCGGATTACAACTTATATAAGCTATTCTTTTTAAAGATTTGGGGATAATTGCGTTTATCGTTGTTTTGTTTAGTCCTTCACGAGGCGGATCAAAAACGATTACGTCAATATTTTGTCTTCTTGTACACTCTTTATCAAAAAAGCGATTGCAGTCCTCCGAAATAAATTCTAAATTATTAAGTGAATTAAGTTTGGCATTCTCTTTACCGTTAAGTGTCGCTTTTTTACTAATTTCTACACACACAACTTGCTTTGCTTTTTTTGCTAAATACATTCCAATTGTCCCGACTCCCGCAAACGCATCAACGATAAATTCACTCCCTGTTAAGTTAAGTGATTTTAATAGCGTTTTATACATTTTGTTTGTCTGCTTTTCATTTACTTGATAAAAAGATTGAGAAGAAACATTAAATTTTAGTTTATCTATTTTGTATTCAATTGATTCTTTACCAGCTAGCACTATTAATTTCAATATTTTGGTTTTCTCTTCGTTGCAAACGATTTGGACAATATTCAAATTATCAAATTTTTCAATTAATCTTTTAATGAAAGATGCAGGAAATGGTGCTTGTTTGAGTGATTCAAAAATTACTTGTGATTCACCGGTTTTTTCACTATATTTAACAGTTATTGAAGTTATTTTGTTTTTCTTAATAAAGTTATCTTCAAGTAAGACTTCTTTTTTACATAAAAAATCAATTTCTTCTAAGATATTGCCAATTTCTTTATAAGCTAAATCATAAGAAGTTTGCTCAACTAGGATGTGACTGTTTTTTACATAAAAGCCCATTTTAAAAGTCGTTCCTTGGCATTCGACGTGAACACGCAGTTTATTACGATAATTAATTTCGAGTGGCGACGGAGTAATTTCTTTAACATTACGAAAATTTAGTTCCCGTAAAAATAAGTCGTTTACTATTTTTTGTTTAAAAGCTAGCTGATCTTCGTAGCTAAGAATCATTAAAGGAGCTGCGCATGATCTAAATAGTTCATAGTTTTTAATTGGAATTCTTTTTGGCGAAGTTTCGATCAAATTAAAAATTTCCGCAATAGCAAATTTTGCTGTTACTTTAATTATTTGAATATCAGCGACTTCTCCTATAAGTAAATTTTTAACAAAAATAGGATAGCCATTTTCCCTAATAACACCATAACCTTCATAACTAAATTCTGTTGCTTTTTGTGCTTTAAGGATTTGATTTATTTTGTACTGTTCCATGATTATTTACCTAAACAAAACTTACTAAAAATATTGTCTAATAAAGCTTCGTTATCGTGACTTTTATTAAGAATGCTTCTCAAATTTTCTCAAGCTTTTGTAAGATCTAAAATTACCACTTCCGGACCAAAACCTTGTCCAAGACCTTCTAAAGCGTCATTAATATTATATTCCACTTGTTTTAAAAGTGATAGTTGTCTCGTGTTATATAAAACTTCTTTATCATCTAAATCAATATCGTTATATTTTTTTACTAAAGCGTTTCTTAACTCGTATAAATTATTATCTTTAGCTGAAATACAAACCATATCCTCTGGTAAATTTTTAATCAAATCTCGCTTGTTTAAAACATTTATATAAATTTTATCTTTAGCTAATTTTTTTATTTGTTCATCTTCGGTGCTATCTTTTTGAAGTGGATCATGTAAATGAATGATTACTTTTGCATTGTCAATAGCTTCTAATGATTTTTTAATACCAATTGATTCAATTTCGTTATCGGTTTTACGAATACCGGCGGTATCGATAATTCTAAACAATATTCCATTTATTTCAAATTCAGCTTCAACTAAATCTCTAGTAGTGCCAGGAATATCGGTGACAATAGCTTTATCTTTTTGAATTAAAGCGTTTAAAAGTGAAGATTTGCCGGTGTTTGGTTTTCCAACAATAGCAATATTAATTCCTCGATAAATATCACTAGCGTTTTCGGATTTTTCAACAACAACTTTTATTCGTTTTTGAAAGTTATCTAATAGTTTATTTAGTTTGTTCTTATCCATTTGTTCAATATCGTTGTAATCTGAGTAATCAATGTTAATTTCTACTAAAGATATGATTTGTAGCAATTCGTTTTCAAGTGAGTTAATTAGTTGATTAATTTCAGGTTCGAATTGGGTAATTGCGATTTTTGCTTGTTTATTAGTTTTAGCATGAATTAAAGCATTTATTGCTTCAGCCTTTTCTAAGCTTAATCTACCATTTAAAAAAGCCCGTCTTGTAAATTCTCCTCTTTCAGCTAATCTAGCACCATTAGCTAAAATTAAATTCAAAATTTTATTAGTAACTACGACCCCGCCATGAGCATTAATTTCAACGGTATCTTCGCCTATATAATTATTTTTACCAATAAAAAAATTAACTAAAACTTCGTCAATTTTAGTTTTATCTTTATCAACAATTCATCCATAAGTAATAGTTTTGTCTGTACCGATTTTGCCTGTGTAGATTTTTTTAAGTATTTCTATGGCATCGGGACCACAAATTCTTATTATTGATATGGCTTGGTTGATATTACCTGAAGATATAGCTGTTATATTGTTGTTGAACATAATATATTGATTATATCAATAAGTCAATTCCCTTTTATTTTTATTTATTTAAATCAAGAATAATAATAAGCATTGTTTTTTGGTGTTTTATTTTAAATTTTTGCTTGTATAATGGAATTTTTTTACTTTATTTAATGTTAATAACTTGTCTTTTTACGTTAATTAAAAAATCGCTTTATGGAAAATGGAATTCCGAATTTAGTGCTTATATAAGTGATAAATCAAAATAGATAGTGTTTATTAATATATAATAAAATATGTAAAATGATACGAGGAAAAATATGAAATCAAATACAATTATTTTAGAAGAGGAGAAAATTCTAAGAAAAAAAGACAAAGTAATTAGTCGCTTTCGTAGAAGAATGGGCGATTATATGCGAGTGATGTTAATTCCACTAGCTTTATTACTTTTCTTCTTGATCGTTGAAGGGATTTTCAAAGCAGTTTTAGAAGAGGTAACACTAAATACAAATGTCAAACTTAATCTTCAAAAAGTAGTCGACATATTTCAAATTTTAATAGCATTAATACCGTTTTTTATAACTTTGACAATTGCCTCTACTTTTAGTACCAATCGCGCTTTAGGAGCGGCGCTAGCAGTACTAGGATGAACCTTCTTTATTGGTGCACAATCATTTTTTATAAGTTTGACACCAACAGGACAAGTTTCACTTTTCAATTCTAAGATATTAACGAGTTCAAGAGTGATCGATATAATCTCTCAAAAGTCTGGAATTTTATTTGTTAGCCCAAATATTTTTGTTGGCCTTTTTATGGGGATTCAAATTGCAAAAGTGGTAAGCAAATTAAATAAAACTTCCAAAAAGACCAACACTTTTAAAGGATGTATTCTACTAACATTCATTTTAGTAATTTTTGTAGCTATTTTCAATGCCTTGCTACATATAAGTTTCATCTTATCGTTGGTTTATGGCTTGGAATCGGGCGTAAAAAATATTGAAAACTTGGCAAATGACTCGGTAAATATTAAGAATTTACTATATTCGTTAATTCTTTCTGTTGCATTGCCATTTGAAAATGCTAATAGTTTTATGGCAATTTCAACCCAACAAAGTTACTTAGCCGCAACACTTAGCATATTTGTGGCACCATTAATTTCATTTATCTTTTTCTGCTTCACTATTAAAGGTGATATGAAAAAATACGCAGTGCCATTCTTTTTATTCGGAATGATGGCTTCATTATTCTTTGGTAGATATGAAGTGATTTTATTAACCTTATTAATAGCTTCACCATTTATGTTCTTTATTAATGTAACAATTTTCGGATCGCTAATTTCTTGAATCTCTAGTTTAGCTGGTGCGAATGTTGGTGCAACTAATTTAATTGAGTTTGTTAAAGATTTTAGCGTTTCTGACAAATCATATTTATTCTTAGGTGTAGGCCTAGGAATTAGTGTATTGGTAATAATCGTAACCGCTTTATATGTTAAATTTACTAAAGTAGGACTACCTGGTCTTGGTTCGGTAAGTTCAAAGATTTACAGAAACGAACTTGGAACCGATTTAAATTACATCGTATTTCCCAAATACGAAAAAAACGCTCAAGTTGATCAAACGACTAAATTGTTTAAAAAAGACACCGAACTTGACATGTTAGTTTCTGCAGGAATGGTTTATGGCAAAAATATCCAGCTACTAACAAATGAAAATCTTGTGTTAGATACTTCCGAGCAAAAAAGAATAACCCAAAAAACTTCACACAACATTACTAGTGAAAATCTAGTAAATACTGAAGAAATCAACTATGACTATAGCAACAACGACAATTTCAAACCGCAAAGCTCGTCTACTGAAAAAACTAGTGATTTAACAGTAACTAATGAAAGTTGAAGTAGCGATTTAAACCTAGATTTATCAGAAACCTCAGAACCAGTGGCTATCGTTCAGGATTATGAAAAAACTACAGAAATCACGCCACCAGAAGACCGCCCATTAGTTTTAAAAGATTCGACTTTATCAACCGAAAATTCATCAATTTCAACAACGACAAACAAAGAACAAGAATCAGAAAACAAGGAAAATGTTATTGTCGAAGACAAACCTGTGTTAAACGAAAAAACCACGACAATTATTTTTCAGCCAAATCCGCTCAAAGAAATCCCGCTCGCACCAATTGAAGATTTTGCTATTTTAAGTCCTCTATTAGGTGATGTTATGGATCAAAATGAAAATAGTATTGATATTTTAGCTTCGAGCGGTAAATTTGTTTTAGCAAACGAAGCAACAATTGAATATGTTTCTGAAAATAAAGATCTTTTTGTTTTAAATATCTATGGAGTTAGAATGGAAATTAACCTAAATCCTAACTTTGAAAAGTCACACAAACAACGCCTACATAACCGTGTTTATTTAGCGGTTGGTAAAAAGGTAAGAAAAGGTGACTTTCTATTAGATGTAAATAAAAAATTCTATAGTGAAATTGGCGAAAGAATGATTGTTACTATTCGTCTATTAGATGGCAATTATCATGTCAACAAAGCATCTCTAAAATCACGGATTGAAAAAAATGATAAATTATTTGATATTCACCTAAATGAACCCCTTCAGCCTTAAAAATTTTTAAAATAATTACAAAAGAAATGTTAAGTGTAATTTCTTATAGTTAGCGCTTAACATTTTTTATATCAAAAGGGCGATTATATTTTGTTAAAATTAATAGGAAAAACGCTTTATTATAGTGCAAAATAAACATAATAAAGGAGATTTAAATGAATAAAAAAGCTGTAAGTGTTTTAACTCTAATTTTTGCTATTTTATACTACGTTGCCATTTTGACATATTTTTACAATTTCAGCACTATGCGAGAATGAAATAGCGGAACTATTAGAGCCGTATTGATATCATTTCTTGTTTTCGCTATCATAGGGAAAGTAATGTGCAATATTTTGGCTTCAATTGTTGCTTTTAAAACAAATAGAAACAAGTTAGGTGTTGCATTTATATTAGGAATTTTTCTAAACTTTATCAGTTTATCGGCTGCAGCAACATTGCTAAAAACTGCTTGAAGAAAAGAAAGAACACTAATAAATAAAAATACTTCAGAATCAAATAATAATTCAAATAATTGAAATTCACCAATAGCTTAATAAAATCACCAAAAATTTTGAAGCATTTTTTAGATACAAAACGCACACAAGCGTATTTTTAAAATTAGGCGGCTTGCTGAATTTTTCGCAAACGCTAACTAATTATTTATAATTATATTTACATCAAATAATTTCTAAACTTTACATTTTAACTAATTTATAAGGAGAAAAAAATGAACAAAAAAGCTGTAGCAATCTCGTCTTTGATATTCAACCTTATCATTTCGATATCTTGAATTGTTTTGGTTGCTTTAATATTTAGATTTGTGTTACTAACCGGAGATGAAACTGCTGCTAGAAGATTTTTACAATCATACTTGGGTCTAATTGTTCTAAACTTTTTAATAGCGGTTCCAGCATTTATATGCAACATATTGGGCTGCGTTGTTTCATTTAGAGAAAACAATATCGCTGCTGGAGTGCTATTCATTTTAAGTATTGTTATGGGTAGTTTTGTTATTGGAATTATTGCTCCAATTGTCTTACTATCAAAAAAATCGCCCGCAAAAGAAAGCACACCTCAAAACCCAACTACTATTTCAAACGATCAAAATTCAGCTATTTACTAATAGTATAGAAGCTTATAATAATTTGTTGTCTGAAATAAACCATTAAATTTTTACAAAAATATTTGCAAATTGCTTGCAAATATTTTTTTATACCTTTCAAAAAGGGGAAAAGATTAATTAAAAAATTAGCACTTTATTTGTGCGAGTGCTAAAAAAATGTGCTACAATACTTCATATAAACAAATCAAAAACATTTAAAAAAATTAAAAAATTAATCGAATTTGAGGAAACAATTATGGCAAAAGAAATTATTTTAGGAATCGACCTTGGTACAACAAACTCGGTTGTATCTATTTTAGAAGATGGCAAGGCCAAAGTATTAGAAAATCCAAATGGTAAGCGCACCACTCCTTCAGTAGTTGCTTTTAAAAATGGCGAAACTGTTGTTGGTGAAGTTGCAAAGAGACAACTAGAAACCAACCCAGATAGCATTGCTTCAGTTAAAAGATTAATGGGTTCATCAAAAACTATTCACGCTAATAATAAGGATTATAAACCAGAAGAAATTAGTGCGCTTATTCTCTCTTATATGAAAGAATATGCTGAAAAGAAAATTGGTCATAGCGTTAAAAAAGCTGTTATCACTGTTCCTGCATATTTTGACAATGCTCAACGTGAAGCAACAAAAAACGCCGGAATTATTGCGGGACTTGATGTTGTTAGAATTATTAACGAACCAACCGCTGCAGCTTTGGCATTTGGGTTGGACAAAAACAAGGATAAAAATCATAAAATTTTAGTTTTCGACCTTGGTGGAGGAACATTTGACGTTTCAATTTTAGAAATGGAAAATGGCGCATTTCAAGTACTATCTACTTCGGGGGACAACCATTTGGGTGGTGATGATTGAGATAATGCAATTGTTAAATGAATGGTTGAAGAAATTAAAAATAAATACAACTATAACCCAGAAACTGAAAAAATGGCAATGGCAAGACTAAAAGAAGAAGCTGAAAGAGCAAAAATTACTCTTTCTGAAAGTATGGTTGCTAATATTTCTCTACCATTCTTGGCCATGTCACAAACAGGACCAATTAATGTCGAATTGGAACTAAAAAGATCGGAGTTTGAAAAAATGACTGACGATCTACTACAAAGAACTAAAAAACCACTATTAGATGCATTAAGCGAAGCAAAATTACAAATTAATGATCTAGATGAAGTTTTATTAGTTGGTGGTTCAACTAGAATGCCCGCTGTTCAAAAATTAGTAGCTGATACCATTAATAAAAAACCTAACAATTCTATTAACCCTGATGAAGTAGTTAGTGTTGGAGCCGCTATTCAAGGAGCTATCTTAGCTGGTGATGTTCAAGATGTTTTACTATTAGACGTTACTCCACTTACTTTAGGAATCGTAGTTGAAGGAAATTTAGTTGCCCCCTTAATTCCAAGAAATACAACTATTCCTGTAACAAAATCACAAGTTTTCTCTACAGCCGCCGATAATCAACCAGCTGTGTCAATCGTAATAACACAAGGCGAAAGACAAATGGCTGCTGATAATAAGATTTTAGGTCAATTTGAATTAGAAGGAATTGAGCCTGCTCCACGTGGTGTTCCACAAATTGAAGTAAGCTTTTCAATTGATGTTAATGGTATTACAACAGTAACAGCAAAAGATAAGAAAACCCAAAAAGAACAAACCATTACAATAAAAAATACTTCAAAATTATCAGAAGACGAAGTTCAAAAAATGGTTAAAGAAGCCGAAGAAAATCGTGAAGCCGATAAGAAAAAACGTCGCGAAATCGAACTTACTGTTAAAGCTGAACAAACAATTAATGATTTACAAAAGACTTCCGAAGCTAATAAAGCTGAACTTGAAAAAAACGGTGCCTACGAAGGTATTACTAAACAAATAGAAGAATTTAAGAAACTTCTTGCTGATAAAAACTTTGATGAGTTAGAAAAGAAATTAAACGAATTCGATCAAAGCATGCAAGCTGCTGCTAAATTTGCTCAAGAGCAAGCAAAAAACCAAACTCCTGATTCTGATGATGAATCAAAAAATAAAAACAGCGATAAATAATTTAAGAAGATAATTAAAAGAGGTTTGTTAGCCTCTTTTTTTATTAGACCTCGCATCAATTTTAAAGTGCTAAATACTAAACAAACTGCAATTATTTAATTGTTTAACCAAGCAAATAAACAAAATGTAGCAAATTATGAACTATAATTTCATAAAAATATAAAGGAAATTATTAAAAATGAATATGACTAATAAGGATCTAGCAATATGAGTTATTGTATCTAATTGCTTGGCATTAACGCTTTTTGGATGACCAATCGCATTAGTATTTAATATTTTGGCGATTATAAGATCGTTTAAGAAAAATAATTCTTTATATGGTGGATTGCTAATTGGCGCAATTTTTATTCCTGTTATTGGAATTGTAGTGGGTGTGCTTATGTTGCAAGACGAAAAAAATAAGCAAAACCAAAAAGCAAAATAAAATATGCGGCCTAAAACCCGCATATTTTTAATATTTTTTAGAAAAATAGACAAATTATTTTTTAATAGTGTCGATAGATTAATGACAATGAAAGAGATAACTTTCAGTGTTAATTCTTTTGCCTAATTTTATGTTTCATCAAGCATTTTTTTATCATTTCTTATCTAAATTATTTGGTAATTTAGTCTACTTTTCCTAAACAAAAAAAAAAAAAAATGTCTCAGCTTTGATTTCGAAAACACTAAAAAAATATTTTTTTGGGTTATTCTATTTATTAATAAGGAAAAGAAATGAATATATCAGTTTTAAATGTCGCTAAGAAATTAGCACTAGAAGAGAAACAAGTCGAAGAAACTCTGAAACTATTAGCCGAAGGAGCCACAATTCCATTTATCTCTCGCTACAGAAAAAATGTAACTGGTGGTCTTGATGAAGAAGCAATAGCTCAAATTAATGACTTTTATCAATATGACGTTGAATTACTAAAGCGTAAAGAATACGTAATTGAGATTTTGAAAGAAAAAGGACTATTAACTGACGAACTTAACAAAAAAATTCTTGAAGCAAGCACCAAGCAAGCCGTAGAAAACATTTATGAGCCATTTAAAATCGGCAAAAAGACAAAAGCTACTGAAGCTATTGCCTTAGGACTTGAACCACTTGCCAAAACCATCATGCAAAATCGTGATGAAAGCTTCAATGTTTTTAAAGAAGCTGCTAAATACATTAGTGAAAAACTACCAAACACCGAAGCGGTCATTGGGCAAACCAAATACATTATTGCGCAAATTATTTCACAAGATATTGAAGCAAGAGAAAATATCAAAAAAGAAATTTATCAATATGGTTGAATTAAAACGGCGCTAAAAAAAGATGCCCAAGACCCCAAACAAGTCTTTTTACAATATTATGAATTTGGGGAAAAAATTTCAAAAATTCCTAATCACCGCATCTTAGCAATTTCGCGCGCCGAGGACAAAAAAATTATTAGCTACACTTTCGATTATTCGGTCAAAAAATTAGTTTATGACTTGAGTAATCGTTATTTTGTTAATAAAAGAACCGCATTTATTACTAATGATTGTGCAAGAGATGCCTTGGAACGTTTGATTCTACCATCAATTGATCGCGAAATCAAAAGTGAATTATTCGAAAGAGCTCAAGCTGAAGCAATTAAAATTTTTGCCAACAATGTAGAACAAATGCTTCTGGCTCCAGCTACAAAGAATAAAAAAATTCTTGCAATAGACCCAGCTTATGTACATGGTTGCAAACTAGCAGTATTAGATGAAAATGGTAATTTCCTAGAAAAAGGACTAATTTTTCCTAATGAGCCTCGAAGTGAAATAAAAAATGCTACTCTTAGAGTCAATGGCTTATTAGATAAATATAGCATCGATTTAATTGTTATTGGAAACGGTACAGCTTCACGCGAAACAGAACAATTTATTAGTAATCTCCTTCAAAATCGTAAGGTTCAACATCCTAATGAAAATATTAGATTTGCTGTAGTATCTGAAATTGGAGCTTCAGTTTACTCAGCTTCTAAAATCGCTCAAGAAGAATTTCCAAACCTTTCAGTTGAAGAAAGAAGTGCGATTAACATCGGAAGAAGGTTTCAAGACCCTTTAAATGAATTAATTAAAATCGAACCCAAATCTATTGGGGTAGGTCAATATCAACACGATGTTAATCAAAAAGAATTAACTTCTGAACTTGATTTTAAAGTAAATAAAGTTGTCAACATGGTTGGGGTTGATCTTAATAGTGCTACAAAAATTATTTTGTCGCACATTTCTGGTCTTTCTAATACAATTGCTAAAAACATTGTTGAACATCGTCTAAAAAATGGTAATTTTAAAAATCGTGAAGAACTTAAAAATGTTAAAGGATTAGGACCCAAAGCATATGAACAGTCAGTGGGATTTTTAAGAATTCATGATTCAACTAATTTTTATGATAAAACAAATATTCACCCCGATCAATATGAACTAGCTAATAAAGTTTTAGCAGCACTTAATTTGAATGTTGAAAATTTGGATAAAAATATCTTAATGGAAGCCAATAAAGAAAAACTTGCCAAAGAACTAAATACTAATGAATATGATATTTCTTTAATTTTAGATTCATTAATCAGCCCGGGCAAAGATATTCGTGATGATAAAGATGGCTTTATTCTATCGGACAAACTTTTAACAGTTGATGACTTAGAAATTGGTAAAAGATATACTGGTCAAGTTATTAATGTTACTGATTTTGGAGCATTTTTCTTTTTAGGAATTAAACAATCTGCCTTAGTACATATTTCTAACATGAAAAAAGATGACGAAAGTTTTATCAAACACCCTTCGGAAATACTTAATGTTGGTGAAAATTGAACAATTGAAATTATTAGCATTGACAAAGAGCGTGAGAGAATTCAAGCTAAACTCATTTGAAACTAAAATTTCATAATTAGATCTTGCTTTTAATGAAAAATAATTTAACTATTTGCTTAATAATAGCAATTAGTATATAATTATGAAAAAATATCCTAAGAAAAAAGGTTGGCGTGTTGCTAACCTTTTTGCATAAAAAAACTGTTTTTAAAAAATAAGGAGAGAGAAATGTCAGAAAGAACTGAAGGCGAAATCAAAAAAGCTAAAGAAATCTTCAAAGCCATTAATGATTTAAGTAAATTAAAAAACTTAAATACTAATGAAGTAATTGAACTTTTTAAAGATGCTGTTAAAAAAGTTATTATGTCATATGATGAAGATGCTGAACTAGAATTTGTCTTCGATGAAGAAAATAACGAATTCATCGTTATTAACCATACTAAATATGTTGTTCAAGACCCAATTACCGCTGAAGACAAAGACATGCTATGTCGTTGCATTGAAGTACCACTTTCGATTGCTAAAGAACTAAAATCAACTGCTAAAGAAGGCGATGTTATTTCAGAAACAATTAACTTTGAAACTTTTCAAAAGAAAGATTACATTCGCATTTTGCAATCTTTCAATCAATCAATTAGGGAATTAGAAAAAAAAGTTATTGTTGGTGTTTATTCACTTAAAATTGGACAAATTGTTCGTGCTAAAGTAGCTACTCCTACAACGCGAGGTATTTTCTTTGAACTTGAAGACGGTACACCAGCCTACATGCCTTCTAATGCTAATAATCGTAAATTAACAGCTAATTTACAACCGGGCGATAGCATTGATGTTTACATTGACAATGTTGGCGATGCTGATAAAAATGTTCAAGTATTAGTGTCAACTGTTGAAAGTAAGTTAATTGATAAATTACTATATAAAGAAGTGCCAGAAATTGCTAATGGTTTAATTGACATCGTTAAAATTGCGAGAATTCCTGGTGAAAGAGCCAAAATTGCAATTTCAGCAAACGAAAAAACTCCAATTGGCGTAGAAGTAGTGGGATCGGTGCTAGGTGAAAATGGTAGTCGAATTAATAATGTTATCCAACAACTAAAAGGCGAAAGACTAGATGTCATTGAATATTCAGCAGATATTAAAACTTTCATTAAAAATGCAATTAGTCCTGCTAAAGTTATTGACATTGTTGAAAATAAAGAAAAATGACAAGCAAATTATCCAGCTTACATCGTGGTTGTACCAAATCAACACAATACTTTAGCTATTGGCAAAAGAGGCCAAAATGTTGTATTAGCAAGTGATCTTGTTAGAGCAAAACTTGACATTTTCAGTCAAGACCAAGCTGATCTTGCCAAAATTGAGTATGACATTAACAACGGCAATATTACTCAAGCCGAACTTGACGAACTTGCTCAAGGCAAAAGACTACAAAGTCAGTTCCGTCGTAGAACTAGACAAGACACTGCATCGCGTGACACTATTGACATGGCTGATTTTGAAAAAGAAATGGAAGAAATCAAAGCAAGAATGACGAGTTATGAATCATTTGAAAGACAATTATTTAATCAAGATGTTTCAAATGAAGATATAAGCCTTGCTTTTGAAAAAGCTCAAGCCGAACTTGCATCACTTGAAAAAGAAATTGATGAAGATGATAAACTTTATTCAAAACAACCAGAAAATGTTGAAGAAGATTATGCCAAAATCACTGAAACCAAAATGAAAGATTTCATCAAAGATGCTGATTTAAGTGCTGGCCTAGATGATCTAGATTTGAGTGATTTAGATGATGAAGATTGATAAACTTTATTTAAGAAAATCAATTACTGATGGACAATACTATCCGCAAGATCGATTAGTTAGGTTCGCTAAATCTAAAGATGGAATAGTAGAATTTGACCCCAATAAAAATAAAAAAGGTCGTGGTGCTTATTGCTTAAAAGAAAATGAAGTAATTGAAGAAGTGCTTAAAAAAAGATTGCTTAATCGAGCATTTAAAAAAACAATTGAAGCAAGCCAATACGAAAAATTAAGAGATGAGGTGAATATATGGCAAAAAACACAAATAAAAGAAGATCAAACGTTGAACACATTAAAAAACAATTAGTCAGTGGTGAAACCAAACTCCAAGATGGGGTATTTGTTTTTCACGGACCTTTAACAGTATCAGAGTTAGCTACCAAGATTAAAAAAACCCCTGCCCAAATTTTGACTTTTTACTTTAAGAAAGGGTTAATTCGCAATATCAATACATCTTTAAACGAAGAAGAAATTGCCGAACTTTGTTTAGAATTTGGCTTCGATTTTCGTAAAGAAGATTCGGTTGATGCCCAAAACTTTTTAGATAAATTGCAAATCATTGATGATCCTAATGACTTAGTAAAAAGACCTCCAATTGTTACTATTATGGGACATGTTGATCATGGTAAAACAACATTAATTGACCACATTAGAAAATCTAATATTCAAGGTGGCGAGTTTGGTGGTATTACCCAACACACTGGGGCTTATCAAATAACTTTTAAAGGCGATAAAATTACTTTCCTAGATACTCCTGGCCACGAAGCTTTTACTGAAATGCGTTCGCGGGGTGCCAAAGTAACCGATATTGTTGTTATTGTAGTAGCGGCTGATGATGGAGTTAAACCACAAACCATTGAGGCAATTGATCATGCAAAAGCTGCCGGAGTGCCAATTATTGTCTTCGTTAACAAAATGGACAAACCTGGAGCTGATCCCGAAAAAGTTAAAAGCCAATTAAGTGAAGCCAATGTTATTTGTGAAGAATGAGGCGGAGATGTTCAATTTGTTTATGGATCAGCTCTTGCTAATCAAAATATTGATTCACTATTAGAAGCAATTTTTCTCCAAGCGGATCTACTAAATCTAAAAGCAAACCTAAATCGTGATCCTATTGGCACAATTATTGAATCAAAAGTCGATCGTGGCAAAGGTGTAGTTGCTACTATTATCGTTGAAAATGGTACACTAATCCCCCGTGATTTTATTGTAGCCGGTAGCCAATACGGAAATATTAGAAGCATTTATTCAGTTGAAGGTAAATTGTTAGACAAAGCCTTGCCAGGTACTCCTTGTGTTATTACCGGACTTAATAAAAATCCACAAGCTGGGGATAAGTTTATTGCCTTAAGTGATGAAAAATTTGCTAAAAAAATCGCTTCAGAAAAATCTTATCTTGATAAACAACGTGAACTTAATGCCAAAAACTCAATTTCTATTTCAAGCGATTTAAAAGCTGTTAATGTCATTATTAAAACTGACGTTCAAGGTACAGCTGAAGCAATCAAAAACACAATTAGTAAAATTAAAAATAATGAAGTTGCTGTCAATGTTATTAGAGCAATAGCTGGTGAGATTACTAAAGCCGATGTTATCTTGGCCGAAGCTTCTAATGCAAGAATTTACTTATTTAATAATGATTCACTTAGCCCTGAAGTTAAATCTTTAGCTGAACAAAAAGGTATTAAAATTCAACGTCATAATATCATTTATAAAATAGTAGAAGAGTTAAACGCTCTTGTTAAAACTCTAAAAGAACCAGTTTATGAAGAAAAATTAATTGGTGAAGCAAAAGTATTGCAACTATTTTATTACTCAAAAGTTGGAACAATTGCAGGCTGCATGGTTGAAGTTGGACAAGTTAAAGAATTTTGTAAAGTTGAAGTTATTAGGAAAAATAAAGCAATTTTTAAGGGGACAATTTCTTCACTAAGAAGAGGCGCTAACGATGTAAAAGTGGTTGAAAAGGGCTTTGATTTCGGTACTCATATCAAAGACTTTGATAAAATAGAAGTAGATGATACATTAAAATTTTATGAGGATGTTTTAAAAGAAGATGACCACAATTAATCACGAACGTAAAACTAGCCTACTACTTCAACTTATTGGCGAAAGTTTTTACGAACTTCAAGATTTCGATGTTACTAACATTGCTATTAACGACGTAATCTTGTCAAACGATGGTTCACATGCCAAAGTTTATGTAACTTTTTTCAAAGACAAAGAACGATATTTTGAAAAAATTACTAAAATGGCGCCTTTTATTCGCTCAGTCGTAGCTAAAAGCTGAAAATATAAAAAACTGCCTGAATTAGTGTTTCTAATTGATACAGTTGAGCCAAGTGCTAGAAAAATCGAAAAAATTCTAGACAATATTAAAAATCAATAAATTAATTATGAATAAAACTTATGATGCCATCGTTATCGGTGGCGGTCATGCCGGCATAGAAGCAGCTTACGCACTTGCTAAGCGTGCTTTTAATGTGGCTTTAATAACACTAAATATTAACAGATTAGCTATGCTACCTTGCAATCCCTCAATTGGAGGCTCTGCTAAGGGAATTATTACTCGTGAAATTGATGCACTTGGCGGAATGCAAGGCTATTTTGCTGACCTTGCAATGATCCAAATTAAAATGCTTAATACCTCAAAAGGACCTGCAGTGTGGTCTTTGAGAGCACAAATAGATAAAGAAAAATATTGCCAAATTATTCTAGATGATATTAAAAAACAATCTAACATCACTTTAATTGAAGATGAAGTGGTTGATTTAATAGTTAATGAAAACCAATGCCATGGTGTTGTTACAAAAGAAAATGGCAATATTAGCGCCAAAGTTGTTGTAATGACCACTGGCGTTTATATGAATTCGCGAATTTTGCGTGGCACAGATATTAAATACGATGGGCCAGATGGTGAAAAAACAAGTTCTAGCCTTTCTAAAAATTTAATGAAATATGGTTTTGAAATTTTAAGACTAAAAACAGGAACTCCTTGTCGAATATATACAGATAGTATTGACTTCTCTAAAGTTGAAAAAGAACAACTGGACAAAAATGAACTTTCATTTTCAAGTCATAGCAACGTTAAACTAGATGAGCAAACATGTTGTTTTCTAACCCACACAACAGCTAAAACAAAAGAAATAATTCTCAACAATTTAGACAAAAGTTCGCTTTACTCAGGGATTATTATCGGCATTGGCCCTCGCTATTGCCCTAGTGTTGAAGATAAAATTGTGCGTTTTCAAGAAAAAGAAACTCATCATATCTTTTTCGAACCAGAAACTGCTAAAGGCGACATTATGTATATTAATGGTTTGTCAACTTCAATGCCAGAAAGTGTTCAAGATCAAATGATTGCTTCCATTCCTGGCCTAGAAAAAGCTAGAGTTCAAAAATACGGATATGCAATTGAATATGACGCCATTAATCCCTTAAACTTGTATAAATCACTCGAATCCAAAACCTTATCTAACTTCTTTTCAGCTGGGCAGCCTAATGGTACTAGTGGCTACGAAGAAGCAGCAGCACAAGGTTTGATTGCCGGAATTAACGCTGCTAATAAGCTAGATAAGATGCCTATGATGGAAATTAAAAGATCCTCAGCTTACATTGGAGTTTTAATAGATGACATTGTAACAAAAGGCACAAATGAACCTTATCGTATGCTAACATCACGTGCCGAATATCGTCTTTTATTAAGAAATGATAATGTTGATGAAAGACTTAGTCAATATGCTTTTGAAAACAAAATGATTAGCGCCCAATCTTATAATAAAGTTCTTGACAAATATAAATTAATTAACAATGAAATTCAAAAACTTAAAGATGAATATGTTTCATCAAATAGTGAACTTGCCAAAAAATACAACGTAACTTCAGGAGTTTCTAAACTAAAATTGCTAGCTAATCCTGCCGTTGATCCAAAAGATATTTTGGGAAATGACTTTCCATACCTTGATGAAATAACAATTCAAGTAAGGTTATTTGGTTATTTAAAAAAACAAGAGTCAGCGGCCGAAAAGATGTTTAGATTAGAAAAATTAAAACTCCCTATTGACCTTGACTATAACTTAGTAGAAAATTTAGCGACTGAAGCTAGACAAAAACTTAATCAAATTAAACCAACAACTATTGGTCAAGCCTCACGAATTAGTGGCATTAACCCAGCAGACATTCAAATGTTGATGTATTATTTAAATAACCGGAAAAAATAAATGAAACTAAACATTATTGCAGTTGGCGCTTTAACAAAAGAATATAAAACTTTATATGAAATCTACAATAAAAAGGTTTCATTTTTTTCTACTATTAATTTAATCGAAATTAAAGAAGTTACTGAACCTAACATTGAATTAAAAATTAAAAAAGAAACTAAACTCATTTTAGAAAAAATTCCTAAAAATTCCAAAGTTTTTTATATGTCACTTACTGGTAAAAAAATGAAAAGTGAAGAATTTGCTTCATTATTATGTGAGGACAACTTGACTTTTATAATTGGTGGTAGTAACGGCGTTGAAGAAAAGTATTTTGACAATAAAATTTGCTTCTCTGATTTAACATTCCCTCATCAGCTTTTTCGAGTAATTCTAATTGAGCAAATTTATCGTGGTTTTGCCATTAACAATAATATTAAATACCACAAATAGCACTCACACTATTTTTGTAAAGGCAATATGGTATAATTTACTCGTCTAAGAAATATGTTTTTTATACAGGAGAATAATTAAAAAATATGAAAAAATCATTGAAATTCCTACTAGGAATACTTTCGACATCCCCATTAGTAGCATTGCCTTTAGTAGTTGCTTCTTGTGGTAAAACAATCACCGAATTTAAATTTGATGAAGCTTTAAAATCAAAAAAACCTTCTGAAATTAAGCAATCAGATTTTACAACTCCTACTGGAGCAAGCAACGTGCAACTTAAAGCAAGTGACAAATTGGGTGTTCTTGTTATTACATATAAACTTAATAGTGAAACAAAAACTCACCTTATTACTGGTTTTGCTGGCGAAGTTAAGTCAACTATTGAAGCAATTGACAAAGTTGGCGGCAAAATTTGAGGCGATAAAATCACCGTTCCTAAAGGCGCTGTAGAAAAATTCAAACACTACATGGGAAGAGGCTTTTTACAAGTCGAAGGATCTTTCAAAGAAGAAGACAATGGTAAAATGAAAGTTAAAATTGCAGATAAAGAATATAAAGTTATCGCAGAACCAACTTTAAAATTACCTAAAGCTCTAACAATTGGATCGCCAAAAGAAGGTTCAACTACCGATTTTAATGCTTCTGTTTCAGTTAAAAACAAAACAACATTTGAAGCTGACAAAAAAATTGTTCTTGAGTATACATTAGTACTTTACTACGGTGGGCAAAAATACGCAGTTAAGACTTACAAAGCTGAAATCCCATTTGAATTGTCGGAAAACTAATATTTTATTAAATTAATAAACTAATAAAGTTTCTTATACTAGAGTAATTTAAAAAAATGCAACTCATATTTAGGGTTGCATTATTTTTATGCTTTTAGTTTAAATGCTTTTATTAATTTTTGTTGTGAAAAGTGCTTTTTTATATCAGTTAATAAAATTTTATTTTTTCTAAATTGTTCAATAGTTTCGGAAAAAGCGTGATCAGAATTTTTGATTTCGTATTTATTATCTATAAAAAATTAAGTTTCAAAGCTCTATTCGTATTAAAACGCTTTGTAAAGTTTTTTTAAATAGATTTGATAGTTATAAAAATAAAAATGCGGGCGCCATAATGTACCGCATTTTTGATTCTTATAATTAACGAGGCGAGCCAGGAACTGCTGGAGTTTCAGGTAGAAAACCTTCAATAGTTTTTTCAAATTCTTTTGTGCTATTGTCAGCAAGGCTTTTTAGAGTGTATTTAACTTTTAACTTTGTGTCTTCGGCAGTGATGCTGTCAACGGTTAATTGGAATTTACTTTCATCAAATCCTGATGCCTTAACATCTTCTTTTTTAACTTCTGAAGCTTTTTTAGTTTCTTTACCTTCAACAGATAAAGTAACACTTTCATTTGCTTTGTCTAATGGATTTTCTGCTGGAGTTTCAGGTAGAAAACCTTCAATAGTTTTTTCAAATTCTTTTGTGCTATTGTCAGCAAGGCTTTTTAGAGTGTATTTAACTTTTAACTTTGTGTCTTCGGCAGTGATGCTGTCAACGGTTAATTGGAATTTACTTTCATCAAATCCTGATGCCTTAACATCTTCTTTTTTAACTTCTGAAGCTTTTTTAGTTTCTTTACCTTCAACAGATAAAGTAACACTTTCATTTGCTTTGTCTAATGGATTTTCTGCTGGAGTTTCAGGTAGAAAACCTTCAATAGTTTTTTCAAATTCTTTTGTGCTATTGTCAGCAAGGCTTTTTAGAGTGTATTTAACTTTTAACTTTGTGTCTTCGGCAGTGATGCTGTCAACGGTTAATTGGAATTTACTTTCATCAAATCCTGATGCCTTAACATCTTCTTTTTTAACTTCTGAAGCTTTTTTAGTTTCTTTACCTTCAACAGATAAAGTAACACTTTCATTTGCTTTGTCTAATGGATTTTCTGCTGGAGTTTCAGGTAGAAAACCTTCAATAGTTTTTTCAAATTCTTTTGTGCTATTGTCAGCAAGGCTTTTTAGAGTGTATTTAACTTTTAACTTTGTGTCTTCGGCAGTGATGCTGTCAACGGTTAATTGGAATTTACTTTCATCAAATCCTGATGCCTTAACATCTTCTTTTTTAACTTCTGAAGCTTTTTTAGTTTCTTTACCTTCAACAGATAAAGTAACACTTTCATTTGCTTTGTCTAATGGATTTTCTGCTGGAGTTTCAGGTAGAAAACCTTCAATAGTTTTTTCAAATTCTTTTGTGCTATTGTCAGCAAGGCTTTTTAGAGTGTATTTAACTTTTAACTTTGTGTCTTCGGCAGTGATGCTGTCAACGGTTAATTGGAATTTACTTTCATCAAATCCTGATGCCTTAACATCTTCTTTTTTAACTTCTGAAGCTTTTTTAGTTTCTTTACCTTCAACAGATAAAGTAACACTTTCATTTGCTTTGTCTAATGGATTTTCTGCTGGAGTTTCAGGTAGAAAACCTTCAATAGTTTTTTCAAATTCTTTTGTGCTATTGTCAGCAAGGCTTTTTAGAGTGTATTTAACTTTTAACTTTGTGTCTTCGGCAGTGATGCTGTCAACGGTTAATTGGAATTTACTTTCATCAAATCCTGATGCCTTAACATCTTCTTTTTTAACTTCTGAAGCTTTTTTAGTTTCTTTACCTTCAACAGATAAAGTAACACTTTCATTTGCTTTGTCTAATGGATTTTCTGCTGGAGTTTCAGGTAGAAAACCTTCAATAGTTTTTTCAAATTCTTTTGTGCTATTGTCAGCAAGGCTTTTTAGAGTGTATTTAACTTTTAACTTTGTGTCTTCGGCAGTGATGCTGTCAACGGTTAATTGGAATTTACTTTCATCAAATCCTGATGCCTTAACATCTTCTTTTTTAACTTCTGAAGCTTTTTTAGTTTCTTTACCTTCAACAGATAAAGTAACACTTTCATTTGCTTTGTCTAATGGATTTTCTGCTGGAGTTTCAGGTAGAAAACCTTCAATAGTTTTTTCAAATTCTTTTGTGCTATTGTCAGCAAGGCTTTTTAGAGTGTATTTAACTTTTAACTTTGTGTCTTCGGCAGTGATGCTGTCAACGGTTAATTGGAATTTACTTTCATCAAATCCTGATGCCTTAACATCTTCTTTTTTAACTTCTGAAGCTTTTTTAGTTTCTTTACCTTCAACAGATAAAGTAACACTTTCATTTGCTTTGTCTAATGGATTTTCTGCTGGAGTTTCAGGTAGAAAACCTTCAATAGTTTTTTCAAATTCTTTTGTGCTATTGTCAGCAAGGCTTTTTAGAGTGTATTTAACTTTTAACTTTGTGTCTTCGGCAGTGATGCTGTCAACGGTTAATTGGAATTTACTTTCATCAAATCCTGATGCCTTAACATCTTCTTTTTTAACTTCTGAAGCTTTTTTAGTTTCTTTACCTTCAACAGATAAAGTAACACTTTCATTTGCTTTGTCTAATGGATTTTCTGCTGGAGTTTCAGGTAGAAAACCTTCAATAGTTTTTTCAAATTCTTTTGTGCTATTGTCAGCAAGGCTTTTTAGAGTGTATTTAACTTTTAACTTTGTGTCTTCGGCAGTGATGCTGTCAACGGTTAATTGGAATTTACTTTCATCAAATCCTGATGCCTTAACATCTTCTTTTTTAACTTCTGAAGCTTTTTTAGTTTCTTTACCTTCAACAGATAAAGTAACACTTTCATTTGCTTTGTCTAATGGATTTTCTGCTGGAGTTTCAGGTAGAAAACCTTCAATAGTTTTTTCAAATTCTTTTGTGCTATTGTCAGCAAGGCTTTTTAGAGTGTATTTAACTTTTAACTTTGTGTCTTCGGCAGTGATGCTGTCAACGGTTAATTGGAATTTACTTTCATCAAATCCTGATGCCTTAACATCTTCTTTTTTAACTTCTGAAGCTTTTTTAGTTTCTTTACCTTCAACAGATAAAGTAACACTTTCATTTGCTTTGTCTAATGGATTTTCTGCTGGAGTTTCAGGTAGAAAACCTTCAATAGTTTTTTCAAATTCTTTTGTGCTATTGTCAGCAAGGCTTTTTAGAGTGTATTTAACTTTTAACTTTGTGTCTTCGGCAGTGATGCTGTCAACGGTTAATTGGAATTTACTTTCATCAAATCCTGATGCCTTAACATCTTCTTTTTTAACTTCTGAAGCTTTTTTAGTTTCTTTACCTTCAACAGATAAAGTAACACTTTCATTTGCTTTGTCTAATGGATTTTCTGCTGGAGGTGTAGGCTTTTCTTCATTATCACAAGCAGCAGCTACTACCGAAGTTGCAAATAAAGTCGTTCCCAAAACACTAGCCAATAACAAACTAAGTGCTTTTCTTGATTTCTTCATTATTTTTTATGAATTCCTTTTCTAATTAATTAGTTTTTACATGGATAAATATTTATTTCGGAGTTACTTGTTTTAACAAACTTCAAGTAACAAGAGTCATTCTACAAAAAAAAAAAAAAAACGCACGTTTTGGTATGATTCGCCCCTTTTTAGACATTTTTTATTATCTTTTAAAGGATTTTTTTGACGATATAAGGAATTATTAAATCTCATTTTTGTGTTTTTATAAAATCAAAATAAAAAATGAGGCTTATCAAAACCTCACATAACCTCAAATGAATCTATCTAAAAAGGTTATTCATTCTTTAATGAAATATTTATTTTAGAATTAAAAGTAAAATGTTTAATCTCGTGTGTGATAGGATCAATTGTCATTTTAGTACTAAAAGTAGCCTGTTTAATTATTGCTTTATTAAGAATGTTGTTAATGTTATTTTTGGCCCCGAATTCTCGCAGTCCATCAATACATTTTTTTATAAATTCACGAATGTTGACAGCAATTATTTTCGCTTTTAGATCTTTATATAAATATTGCTTTTCACGTTCAATAACATAAGTAAAATTGTTTTTAATTAACTCCAAATCAAGTAAATGGCTTGCTTTGAGCATGTTGCTTATTTTTTCCTCTGTTAAAGCATTTTTTTCTTTGTAATAATCTTTTAAAAATTTAAGAAAATCAAAGCTATTAACAATTGTTTCTGAAGTAGTTGAAACCGACTTTCTTCCCTTACCATTGTTTTGTATTTTTCATTTTTCATAAAACTTTTTAAAATTATCATTTTTATTAAAAGAAGGTGTGGTTTCATGATCAATAATTGGCAATTTTTGAATGAAACTATTGCTAGTTTTTAAAATCCTAAAATCGTCATTGAAAACGTTATTTTTAATATCTTTTTCTTCTTGGTTAAAATCAAAATCGTATTCTTTGTCTTTTACTATTTCTTTGATTTCTTTTTTTGTTTGAATATTAAGATCGACGCCGTCGTCTAAGTAACGGTCTCTTTTAATATCTTTATTACTATTAAGAGCAAGCGGAATGGCAATAACAGCGACAAGTGAAACTAAAAGCCCCCCAAACATTAAAATGGAGTTAGTAATTTTCTTAGCTTTTTTAGAACTTTTAGGTTCTTTAACTACATTGTCATTGTTATTTTCATCCATGATTATTTTTTGGCCTTTCTTTTTTCTAAAGAAGCAAAAATTTCTTTTATTCTTTTAATGTTAATTTCTGCTTGGCTATAATCAACCGTTAAAATTCTATTATATAAATAAGCAACAAAGTGTGCAATTATTTGATATTTATAAAAATCCTTTGGTTTTTCAAGGCCGTAAGTTTTTCAAAATCAAGTTTCAACGATTTTATTAGCATTGGTATTTTCTAACATAAAAGCAATATCTAAAAGGCGATTGTTACGATAAGCAACTGATCAATCTACGATATAGAGATTGAAATTGTCGGTAAAAAAGATGTTATTTAAACTAAGGTCGTTGTGGCAATTGGCGTCAGGTTCAATTTTATTAATTCACTCAAGAATTTGGTCAATTCTTTCTTTTGAACCCATATCCTTTAGTAAAGTAGTTGGATCAATATTTTTAATATATCAAGCCACTTTTTCTTTTAGAATAAATGATGGAAATTTGACATTAGAATCATGTAATGTTCTTAGTGAATAAGCTAACACTTTCATTTGTCTTATTGTAATTGCTTCAACGGGATGGCAGCTTAGTCATTTTCAAATAATTCTTTCATTATCTTCGTAAATACAAGCTGGTACAAAGTAAAAAGCTTCTAATTCTTTTAGATCAAGGCGGTTGTCAAATTGGTTGTGATATTTTTGGATAATGAAGCGGTTAGAAATTGTGTAATCTTTTTGTTGCAGTTTTGCAAGTGATTCATAAATTTTTGAACTAGGACCTGCTAATTTGGCATAAGTGTGCTTGTAAGCTTCTTGACTAAACATTTTGATTAAATAAACATAATCATCAAAAACTGTACTATCTAGGTTAAAAAAATCAACAATTTTTTGCTTATCAATTCCTAAAAAGAGATGCAAAGTCACGGGATCAGTATATCTTGAATTATAAGCGGCGAATTCAAAATCAATTAGTTTGATATAACCTTGTTTATTGACTAAAACATTATGCCTTTTGATATTGTTATGAGCTAGAACAAGGCCTTCATTTTCGTATTTTTTCACTAATTCTAAGTATTTTTTATCAGTAGTATTGTAAGCTAATCAATCAAATTTAGTTACTCCCTTTACATTGATTTTTTGCAAACTTTCAACACTTTGCATGATGCTATTTTGCAAGTTTTCATCATCAAGGCGAAGTTTAAAAAGATCTTGTCCAGGGAATCATCTTTTAATTAAATATCCATCTTTAACATGTAAATAATTTTTAAAATGAGCAGAAATTAATTCTTCGTTAGCATAGTTGATTTCAATATTGTGTTTGGGGATTCGAATTTGCACTCATGTTTCGTTATTTAGTTTACCAATGTAAGTTTTGCTATGAAATCCTTCGTGAAAAAATCTAACATTACTAATACTATTAGCAACTTTTTTGCCGAAGACTTTTTCAATATCCTCAATAACTTTGCCAATTTCTTCTTTCATTATATCGTTCCTCTACCGGTATTGTTCTAAATAAGCTTTTACATACTTATTTACCCTATTCAAATATAAACTATCATCAAATGGTTTTTCAGGGCGCGCATTTATTCAAAGAGCAATTAAAGCGTTGACAATAACTTTATGTGCTAGTAAATACTTAGGTTCGAAATCATCACCATAAGCTTCTAGAAAAAGTTGTTCTTGGCGCTGATCTAAATTACTACTTTCAATAAAATAAGCAAGATCAAAATGCACATCTCCCATTGAAGCATATTCTCAGTCAGTGATGTAAATTTTGTTTTTAGTTTGAATCATGTTAGCTAGTCATAAATCGTTATGAACAGGAGCCGAGTTGTCTATTTCGGCTAAAAATTTATTAATGATTTTATAGTGTTGGTCTAAGATCGGAATTTTGCGATTAAGCTCTTTAATTTTGCCACGATACACTTTAAACCTTCTAGCAATTTGATTTTCTTTAGGGAAAAGAAGCTTAGAGTCATGTAGTGTTATTAGATCGTGGGCAATTTCTTGAAGTTGTTTATCAGTTATTTTTGTGGCTAAAATTAGCTTGCCTTCAATTCATGAGGTTACAAGTTCATCTTTGGTAGAACCAATTATTTCAGGAGCAAATGGTAAATTGTTTAAAACAAAGTAGTCAATTTTATGATTAAATGAATCGTAGTTTTTATGCTTAATGAAAAGTTTTTTTTCGTTGTCGAAGTAAGTGATGTTAGTAAAACCCTGATTAGGTAATTTTGTAATCATTAAAAATCAATGTTAGTTGCGTACTTAGCATTTTCTTGAATGAAGTCATGACGAGGTTCAATTTCTTCACCCATCAATGTTGAAAAGATTGTATCGCAGCTAGCAATGTCATCGATTTGAACTTGCAACATTTTTCTAGTTGCAGGGTTCATAGTGGTTTCTCAAAGTTGTTCAGGATCCATTTCACCAAGTCCTTTATAACGTTGGATCGAAATGTTTTTACTATCTTCTAACTTACTTAAAATTTCTTCTTTTTGGGCATCATTATAAGCATATTCAGTTACTTTAGCTGTTGAAATTTTGTATAGTGGTGGTTGAGCAATATAAACAAAGCCATATTCAATTAAAGGACGCATGTAACGGTAGAAAAATGTTAAAAGTAAAGTAGCAATGTGAGCACCATCGACGTCGGCGTCAGTCATAATAACAATTTTGTGATATTTTAGTTTGTTAATATTAAATTCATCAGTAATGCCGGTACCTAGGGCATGAATCATTGATGAAACTTCTTTGTTGCTCATAACACTAGTGAAATCTTGTTTTTCAGCGTTAATTATTTTACCTCTAAGCGGCAAAATAGCCTGGGTTGCTCGATCTCTACCCATTTTAGCAGAACCACCAGCAGAATTACCTTCGACAATGAATAGTTCTCTAACTTCGGCATTTTTTGAAGAACAATCTGCTAATTTACCAGGAAGATTGCCGAATTCTGAACCTTCTTTTTTTCTTGAAGCTTCACGAGCGGCATTAGCTGCTAATCTCGAACGTTGGGTTAGAAGACATTTTTCAATAATAGCCTTAGCATGACTTGGGTTTTCAGCCATGTATCTTTCTAGTTGTTCAGAAATAATTTTGTTAGTTGCAATCCTTGCGTCTTTATTTTCCAATTTTCCTTTGGTTTGACCTTCAAAAATTGGATCAGTGTGTTTAATAGAAATAATAGCAACTAGTCCATCTTTAGTATCTTCACGACTAATTTTTTCGTTGTTATTCTTAAATAGCTTATTGTCTTCGGCATATTTGTTATAAATTCTTGTTAAAGCATCGTAAAAACCTTGCTCGTGAGTTCCGCCTTCGCCGGTTTGAATATTGTTGGCGTATGAAACGATATTCGAGGTGTAAGTTTCGTTATATTGAATAGCTACATTGACTATGACATCTTGGGCATTTGGTGTTTTATCACGAAATGTTCCCTCGGCGTAAATAATGTCGGGGATAATTACTTTTTTTCCACGGTTTAATTCGCTAACATAATCAATAATCCCGCCTTCAAAGCAGAAATTACGAATAGTGTTTTTAGTGATGTCTTCACAAGAAATACTTAGGCCTTTATTTAAGTAAGCGATTTGCTTTGCATGGTCAATAATTGTGCCAAAGTCAAAGGCAACTTTGTCCATGATTTGATAGTCGGGATGAAATTTAATTCTAGTTCCGGTTTCGTCTTTATTAACTTCGCCAATGACTTCTAGTGGTTTAACTGGGTGTCCGCCATTAATGTATTTTTGGTAATAAAGTTTACCGCCCCGTTTAACTCAAACTTCAAAGCTATCACTTAAAGCGTTAACAACACTAGCTCCGACACCATGAAGCCCCCCACTTACTTTATAGTTAGTACTATCAAATTTCCCACCAGCGTGAAGAACTGTTAGGATGGTTTCGACAGCAGATTTTTTTGTAGTTGGGTGGATGTCAACTGGCATACCCCGGCCGTTATCGATTACTTCTATTTCGTTATTAGGGTGTAATTTGACTTCAATGTTAGTAGCAAAACCAGCCATTGCTTCATCGACTGAGTTGTCTACTATTTCTCAAATTAAGTGGTGTAGCCCACGAAATCCAATTGAGCCAATATACATTCCGGGTCTTTTTCTTACGGCTTCAAGGCCTTCTAAGACTTGAATATTTTTGGCACCGTATTTACTAATTTCCTCTTGTTTGCTCATAATCTAACCCTTCTTAATTTTTAGAATTTTTGTTTGATTTTTTCTAAATGTAGTTTAGATATTAATAGAATAATATTTTATAAATTATAACAAAATCTACCTCAAAAACTAGCGGTAATTTTTGCACTAAAAAACTAGCCTAAGCTAGCTATTTCTTAGCGGGTAAAAATATTATTTCAGTAATACACTAGTGTCAACATCAGCGCGTTCTTGTTCTGAAGCTTGGAAGTAAGGAAGATTGTATGCCCCAATTTTTTCAGCAACACAAACAGTTCAAAATGTATAGATAATACCATTGAATTGTTGCACACGGAAGTTATAGTTTCTAATGGTTGAGTAAATTTCGTCTTCTTGAGCGCTAACTTCACTTGCAAGCGTTAAGTATAGACGATCAGCTTTTAATTCTGGATATCTTTCAAATTGTAAGTTGATATCACGTGAAAGAGTATTTAATTCGGAACTCAATTTAGTAACGTCTTTTTCGTTAGCAAGTTCGTTGATTTTTGATCTTAGCTTAGTAACTTCGGTTAGAATTGATTTTTCGTGTTTAGCATATGATTGAACAATATCTAGTTGTTTAACTAAAGTAGCTCTTCTTCTTTGTTGAGCGGCTTGAATTAGTGAAGAAGCATCTTGAATTTCGGTTTGTTTAGCAATCAAATGGTTTCGTCTTGCATTTCATACAAATCAAAAAATACCTAAAGTAATAATGTACAAAATTACAATTAAAGCTCATTGCCCCTTTGAAGCTTTTGCTTGTTTAATTGAATTATCAACATTAGGACGAAAACCACTTGCTTCTTGTGGTGTTCTTGTATCAAATAACATTTTGGTTTCTCCTTGCTATTTTATGTTTAATTTGTTTAAATTATACTTTAATTTTGGTTAAATGACTTGTCTAGTTTGGCACGAAAACTAATTACATCAAAATTTTGGGGCACTTCATTTAGATAAACACCAAAGCCGGCGTAGTCAACATGGATTTCAATTTTATTCTTTCATTCAGGGTTTAGTGTGTAAATGCTATTGATTTTTCTAATTGTTTTTTCTAATATTGGCATTTCGTTTAGAGCTTTTCTATTAAAAGTGATGCGATTATTTTTAATTAATTCATCAAGTTCTTCATTACCACTAGAAAAGACATTGTAGTAAGGTGAAAGTTGACTAGTTGACACAATGATGTTAGGGTCGTTGAAACAAAATTCTGAGTGGTGGAAAACGCGTTTGTTTTCAGAAAATGGATAGTAGCGCACATATGGCACGGGGATAATTTCGCCTTCGACTCAAACATTGTCAATTTCTTCTCTTGATCAATAAGAACGTGAAGATATTTGAATGTCAAATCAACTACCAGATTTTTTAGCTTCAACAATTTGCGAAATCACGGGGCGATCAGCGGAATTGCTAACCATTGTGAATTTTCTTGAACTATTGATAATGTTACTAATATGAGTTGTATGTAACTCTCAAGTACGCTTTGCTTCATTTTTGGTTCCAGAGAAATCATTAACATGGCTATTTTGATTTCAATCTTCAAGAATTTCACCAGAAATATTGCGGTTCAAATATGCAATCGTTAGTCCTTGAAGAAGTGCCTTAATAATTACTTCTAAACTATTTTTAATTGGTTCTAATTTTTTTGTGACGTTTAAATCATCGTCTCAAATATCAAAATCTTTAAGTCAAGAAAGCGAATTATTATAGGTTTTTAGATGTTGCAAAGCAACTTGTCTTGGAAAATAAATATTTTTTTTGTATTTGGAAATGTAAACTTTTGGTAGTTTGTATTCTCTTACAATGTTGTCATATTGTACAAATTTTTCTTGAATAGCTACTGGAAAATAAGTCATTAGCCCTATTTCATCATTAGTATCAAAATGAAATCTTTTAACAAATTCCACATTTTCAAAAACAAAACTAGCGGTTTTTTTCATTTTGTTATATTGACGATCTGTAACATTACTTTTGCTACCGTAAAATTCAAGTTTTGGTAAATAGTTAGTTGGTAGATTTAGAAGTTGGTCAATATCAATAAAAGGAGTGTTTTCACGGTGATAAGCAGTTAGAACACGGTATGAAGCTCTGCCTTCGCTATCATAGACAGTTATAGTAATTGAATTTGAAGTTGTGATGATCTTGTGATATTCGTTGAAATAAAGCATGTCATAAAAAGTACGCCTTTGTGATTCATATTTGTTAACAACTGCTATACCTGCAAAACCGTTTAAATGGCTAACAAGATCAATTTCTTCACTATTAACATCCAAAATTCTATTAAATGACAAACAGCTTAGAATAGTATCTTTAATTTCTTGGGGAGTATACTTTGCAATCGTTTTATTGAAATATCAACTACGAAGACTCTTTTCTCTGGTAATCTCGTCAAGATGCTTTTTTTCAAAATCGTTAAATTCTTTAATTGCTCTTAAATTGCTTTTTAAAAACGGAATAAAGAATAGTCCAAAAATTAGAAAAAACGAAATGATAATAAAAACATTAGCTACCTTTTTTGCAGTGATTTTTTTTGATCTTTTTTCTGTTGCAATCACTAAACGAGTTTCTCTAATGGCTTTATTGCTAGAATCAATTTGTTTTTTTAACTCTTCATCGTTTTCAAATTCATTTTCAAAAAATTTGGATATTTTTGGCTGAATTTCATTGTAAATTGGTAATCAAAACTTATTAATGGGGTCAACATAGAAATTTTCTAATTGGATTTCTTTGCTTTCGCTTTTAGTTTCATTATTGTCCATAATCAAAATTATCTTTCCTATTTTTATATTTCGCTATTATTATTTCTTTAATAGAAAATCTATTAATTATTATACCTAAATTTTTCATAGGCGAGTCTGGCAATCATCATAGCATTATCAGTGGTGTATTCTAAATCTGGTAAAAAAACATTTTTATGAAGAGAATAAAACATTTCTCTAATCGCAAAATTTGCACTAACGCCACCAGCCAAAACGATACATTTTGGGCTAAATTTTTTAATTGCTGTTTCCATATGTTCTTTTAAATATTCGACAATTGTGTTTTGAAATTCAGTTGCTATTTGATTGACATTAATTTGTTCATTGCGGCTAGCACAATTGTTGATTAAATTAATCACATTGGTTTTGATTCCGCTAAATGAAAAATCAAAAAAACCTTCAGTTTTGGGAATGGTCAAATGGGCAGTATAAAGTTTATGATTATTTTTTCAAATTTGATCAATTAACGGTCCGCCAGGAAAGCCTAAATTAAGTTTTCTTGCAACTTTATCGTAAACTTCGCCCACGGCATCATCCTGAGTTTGACCAATAATTTTAAAGTCGTCTTTTGAATTATAAAGTACTAATTGTGAGTGACCGCCCGACACTAGTAGTCCTAATGCAGGATAAATTACTTCCTTACCAATAAAAGCTGAATAAAAATGCCCTTCTAAATGATTTAGACCGACTATTTTTTTATTTAAAATTAAAGCAAGTGATTGGGCAACTACATATCCCACATGCAATGACCCAACTAATCCAGGCTCCTTTGTATAAGCAATCAGATCAATTTTATTAATGTTTATTTGCGACTTTATATCTTCAATTAAAATGCCAATATTTTTAACGTGCAGTCTTGAAGCAATTTCTGGAACGGTGCCACCATATTGTTTGTGAATTTCAGTTTGGGTAATAGTTTTCATTCATATTGGTTTATTATCATCCAATAAAGCAAAGGAAGTGTCGTCGTGTGAACTTTCGATAGCAAAAATTATCATTACTTTAGCCCTCCAATTTGTGGATTGTGTAAGTAAGCTAGTTCAATTTCCATTGGATTTTTTACTTCTTTAAAGGTGGCCAAATATAGGACGGTCTTTGCTTCAAATTGTTTGTAATCAAAAGCGTGGTAATTGTTATTATTTTCAATCAAAGTTGTTGTAATTTCATCTTGATGAAAATCAATCTTGTATTGCGAGTGTTTATTGGCTTTAATTAAAACAAGATTTTCTCATTTTTTGCTTAATTGAAGTTGTTTTTTAAAAAGTTCATAAGTATATGTTACAAACATTTTGACATTAGTTACTTGCGCAATTGTTCTAGCAAAAAGTAGCCCTATTCTTGCGCCGCTAAAACTTCCTGGACCGAGTGTCACATAGATTGCTTTTATGTTATGAATTGAGTAGTTAGTGTTATCAAAAAGGTTATTAATTTCGCAAAACAAAGCATCAGTTTTTTTAACCAATGAAGGAATGTGAATCGATTTAACTATTTTATTATTTTTATCAATCAAAGCTAGATATAAATCTTCTAGACTAGTTTCTAAAAAAAGTTTCATCTAAAACTCCTTTATGATTTCAAAGACGTGTTCGTTTTGATCACTAAAATAAACATTGATTTCAATATAATTTTTAAAGAAATGCTCAATGTTTTTGGCTCATTCAATTACTACTAATTTATCTTCAAAATAATCTTCAAAAGCAAATAAATTTCCTCGTAGATTGTAAGCGTCGATATGTACTAATTTATCGTATACTAAAATAGTATTAAAAGTAGGCGATACAACTGGTTTTTTTTCGCCTAGTGCCTTTGCGATTTGTGCCGTTAAAGTGGTTTTACCCGCCCCCAATTCACCATTTAGTAATAAAGCTTCAATCTTTGATTTTGAAAGAATATATGAAACTAATGTGTTTAAAGATTGTCCGTCTTTAAAAATGAATTTTTTGTTCATTATACGTTAACTAAAACTTAATATGGCAAACAGCATTTGGATGTTTGTCGAAATAATCTTGATGATAATCTTCGGCTAAATAATAATTATCTAAAGGTAAAATTTCCGTTGCGAGTGGCTTTTCATATTTTTTTGAAAATTCTAGCATTAATTCTCTTAACATAACGCCATCTTCTTGGTCGACAAAATAAAAACCATTACGATATTGACGACCATGATCTGGGCCTTGATAATTTCTAGCAGTAGGATCGATTACTGCAAATAATTTTTTAACAATATCTTTTAAAGAAAGAATGTTTTCGTCATAAATAACTTCAACAGTTTCAACGGCGTCAGTAACATGTGACTTTACTAGCTCATAAGTTGGATTTTCTAGTAAAGAATTAGCATATCCTACTGTTGTTTTTTTGATTCCCTTAATAGTTTTTAGAAAGCCTTGAACACCTCAAAAACATCCTCCGGCAACATAGATTTTTTTCATAGAATAAATACCTCCGATTTGATTTTTAAATTATAAGTCAAACTTATTTTAATACTTTAATAAACTCTAAAACTAGAGATTAATTAAAAAATGTTCATTTTTTTAAATATGAACGTAATTTGTTTTATTTTGACAATATTACGCTTTTTAAACAAACACAAAAATCTTCTAAGACTTTGCTAGTAATTGCACATTACAAACCATTACTATTTTGATCTTTTTATAAAATGATTAGGTTTTATTTTTATTCAACATAAAGTTTTTATTAAACTCGAAAACTAACTAAAGGAAAAAAAGTCATAACGCTAAAAACCAATAAATCTTAACTTATTGAAAAAATATATTTTAATAGCCATGCTATTTGGAGGCGAAACTACGCCGCTTTCATACGAAAACATTACTACTAAAAACGAGACAAAAGGGTAATTCTTTTTGTAAATTTATCTTCTTAAATAATGATTGATTTTTGTCGATTTTTTATCTTAGTATAATTAATTAAAAATTACTTGGTAGTTGGTTTATCTTTGTCAATAATAAAAGGAGAAAAAATAGATTAATGATATTGCCCTATGAACTAATAGAATATAGAAAAATAGAACAACAATATTCCAAAAAAGATAAAGAAATTATTGAAAGCGTAGTCAAATGTAGTATTGAAGAATACGTTCAATTTCTAGAACTAGAAATTTTTAAATACAATAAAAAATTTAATTACAAATTAAAAAAGCTTATTATTTGTTACGACGGGTATGGTAACCCCTACGTTTATGCCGAATTTGAAGAAAAAGGTCACATTCTAGTTTCACTAATTAACAACGAAAGCGTTTTAATTAATCCATTAAACAAAAAAAGAATTTTAAATAATATTGACTTAAACAAAAAATATACTATCGATTATATTAGACACGCACTTCGTGAAACTAAGGAAGAGTATATTTCCGCATTTTCTTTAGAAACAGGATTTAGTGTTAAAAATAATCCAATTTTAAGGAATTTACGAAAAGAAAAGTTTAGTATAAAAAGCAATTTAAATGATAAGAAATTAATTCATGAAAAACATAAAATTAAAAAACAAATAGCAAATTACTATAAAAAAGAGGTTCCAAAAAATAAAAATAAGGGTGTTGGTGAGATTATTTACGCGGATGTAGAATTAAAACATTCATGATGATTTAAAACTAAGGCAGAAGGCTTTGGATATGCTGATGGCAAATCCTATTCTGAACAAGAAAAGCAAGGATATCCAAGTTATAAAGAAGGACTATGTCACTATGTTGGCGCAGCCATGTTACTACAATATGCTGAATATTTTATGAGTAGAGACGTCTTTGGATTTAGCGGAGCATGAAAATACATGGAAAGTGGCGCTACTAATTTATCAAAATTTCCAGAATCGCCAACCATTAATAAATACCTTGTTTTAGACTTGTGGGGGAGACATGCAAATTGAGCAATAAAAACCACTGGAGCATATTTTAAGAGCACTATGTGAAGTTTTTTGCAAAGTGATGGTAAAAAGCCAAGCGTATATGTCCAAAGAAGATCAATGGGCGCTATTTGACCTTGAAAGTGAATAGATGATAATAAGGTTTTTATGACTTATGGCCATGTTTATAATCCTAACAATGGTCAAACAATAGGACATTCAATAATGCCATATGGTTATTACAATAAGGGGCCAAACAAATATTTAGCTCATTTCGGTTGAGAAGATTATAGCCAAGTTATTGTCTCACAAAATTTACAAACTCAAGTTTGATTAATTGCTTTAGTGCAAAATAATCCTCAAGTAAAACCAACATTAAGAAAACATTTTTACTACGAAGGAAAATACTACACGGGCGAGGAAGCCACGGAAATATTTAATAATAAATTTAAAAAATAGGAGTCATTTTATGAAAAAACTTACTCTTTCAGTTTTGATGTCCATAACCATTTTTCCATTTTTTTCATTAGTATCATGCAAAAACGAAGCCAAAGAAACGAAACTAATTGAGAAATTTTTTAATAGTGCATTTAAATATAAAATAACCAAAATAGATAAAAACAACACCGACTATTTTAAAGTTGGTGACATTTTATTTGAACATATACCTAATAAGAAGATTGAAGAGACCTTGAAATCAACTTATCGAATTCAAAACAGTTTGAGTGAAAAAGTTTATTTAGATGTTCTTTTGAAAAATATAATTGAAAGAATATTAGAAAAGGAACATAAATATATAGGTAAATATAGTTTGCAAGATTCAAAAACAAGCCTAAAATTTTTACTTGATTCCACAGGATCGTGGATTACTTTAACACGTGGAGGTGGTGTTGCACCGGGCGTAAGAATAACCGTAATCAAAGAAGACCAAATTGTTAATCGCGAAACTAAAATCACGATGTATCCTAAATTTTCAATAGACAACAACAATGCAATTGTGCAAATATCAACGAGCAGAAATTGATTTAATTTGACTCTAGAACGAATTAAGTAGCATTTTAAAGATTTTTAGCGTGCTTTAGGTTTGATTAAACTAATTATAAAGTGCCACTGTTAAGCATTTGAAAAATGTTTTTTTCACTAGTCAATCCTTGAATTAAAACAACAAAACCGGAGAATTTTTGTTTTCCCCGGTTTTTATTAGATTTTTATTTTTTGATTTTGGATTAATTTCTTATATGAAACTTTAATTAATTCAATGCCATTTCTGTTAAGGTTTTTACCAATGGGAACATTGGGCGTTCATCGATGTCATTTGTTCCAGCAATGTCGCAGTGAATAAACTCAACATCGTTGGTAAATTCTTTTAAGAACATAGCCGCAGAGCATGAGCCAGCATTTCCACTATAGTCAGTATTTTTTAAATCGGCTACTACTGAACCTTTCATGAATTCTTCGTAGTCGTCGTCTCAAGGCATTCTTCAAATTAACTCATTTTGAAGATCAGCAGCTTTTTTAATATCATCTCAAGCTTGATCTGAGGTTGCTCAAATTCCAGTGTAAGTGTCACCTAGGGCTCTTGACATTGCCCCAGTTAAAGTTGCAACATCAATTAATCTAGTAGCGCCTAAGACAGTAGCGCCATAGTAAAGTCCATCGGCTAGCACTAATCTACCTTCGGCATCAGTGTTATTGATTTCTACAGTTTTACCGCTCATTGAAGTTCATACTGAATCGGGTAATGAAGCATCGCCGTTAACTCTATTGTCGGTAATACACATGATTGCAGCAATATTTTTCTTTGGTTTTAGTTGCGCAACTGCCTTTAAAGTGGCGGCAACAATAGCACTTCCTGACATGTCATATTTCATTCCTAGCATGAATTTTGAAGGTTTAAGAGAATAACCACCAGAGTCAAAAGTAATACCTTTACCAACTAGAACAGTTTTTTCTTTTGAGCTAGGATCGCCATTGTATTCAATCACTACTACTCTTGCTTCGAACATTGAACCACGGTTTACTGAAAGTAGTAAGCCCATTTTTAGTTCTTCAATTTGTTTTTTGTTAAGAACAGTAATTTTTAGATTTTTATATTGTTTAAAATCATCAGCAACGATTTGAGCTAATTTTTCACTATTAAGTTCGTTAGGAGGAGTAATTCCTAAATTTCTTGCAAAGTTTTGGGCATCAATTAGGATTTTTGCTTTATCAAAGGCGGTTTTTACTTCTTCACTTTGTTTTTCAACTAGTAAGCTTAAATTGCTTGGATTAACTTTTTTAGTAAAAGTTTTAGCATTATAAATATTAGCGGCACTAAAGTTAATTCCTTTAGTAAAAGCGTCAACTACTTTTTCTAAGCTTAGTTTTGGAGTTGCAAAAGAAACTAGATCAATTTGATAATCACGAGCAGCATTAAGTGTTAGTGACTTAGCAAATTCGTATAAATCGTCATAACTTAACTCTTCTCTATTTTTAAAGTAAACATAAGCTTCGTTTTTTTCTAAAATTTCAGTTATTGCTTCTTGTTTTTTTACGATAATATCAAGAACTTCACAACAGCCAAAAGCTGCTTTTAGAAGAACTGATTTGTTTCTTTTGTCGTCTAATTTTTTAACAATTTCCATGGCATTTCTCCTTGTTATCGTTAGCTTGGGTTTTGGCAAATTCTACTAGTGTTGCTACAAGTGTGCCAAGCCCCATACCTTTGCTATCGGCGGTTCCGGCAACATCACAGTGGATGTAGCAAACTTTATTAGTAAATTCTTTTAAGAACATAGCTGCAGTATTACAGTCTGATTTTTCTGAAGTAGAGTAGTTATTTAAGTCAGCTACTAAAGAACTTTTGTTTGGTTTATTGAAATCTTCGTGCAATGGTAATCTTCATACTTTTTCATATACATTTGCTGCTGATTGTTTAAATTCATATCAACGTTTGCAGCATGTTGAATAAATTCCGCTATAAGTTGCTCCTAAAGCAGTAACCATTGTTCCGGTTAAAGTTGCAACATCGACTAATAATGTTGCGTTCAATTTAGTTGCCCCATAGTAAAGCCCATCGGCTAGCACTAATCTACCTTCGGCATCGGTGTCGGTAATTTCTACAGTTTTACCACTCATTGATTTAATGACTGATTCAGGAACAGTTGCGTGAGTATCAATTGCGTTGTCAGTTAGCATCATAATAGCTGATACATTGGCTTTAATGCCTAGCTCAGCGATTGCTTTAACTGCGTATGCACAAATTACTGAGCCTGACATGTCGAATTTCATGTGTTCCATGTGATAGCCTTTAGTGTTATATCCACCGGTATCGAAAGTAATACCCTTGCCAACATAGACAAATTTTTGATCGCTTCCAGGATTGCCTTGGTATTCAACAACAACAACTCTTGGTTCGTAAGAGCTACCGGCATTAACAGCTAGCATTAACCCCATATTAAGTTTTTCAATTTCTTTACGATCTAGCACTGAAACTTTTAAACCTTTGACTTTGTTAAACTCGGTTTCAATTTCTTTAGCAATATATTCACTAGTTGCAACGTTTGGTGGCGTAATTTGTAAATTTCTAGCCCCGTTAATAGCTTCACTAACAACTTTTAAATTGTTAATAAATTCCGATTTGTCAGTTGTTAGCAAAAGTGATAAGGAAGGTTGATCTTCGTCTTTTTTTTCAGTTTTTGCTGAATATAGTTTTGCTTCATGAAATGCAGAACGCATCACAAAAGCTCTAATTACTTCATCTTTAGTTAAAAACTTAGTAAAAGAAGCAACATCGATTTGGAAATTCCTTCTTTTGGCCAGAATGATTTTATCTACAACTTTGGTAAAATCATAATAGTTTTTTACATCTTTTGAAATAAAAATATAAGCTTCATTTTGTTGAAATAATTCAGTCACAAAATTACTTTTGGCAGCAACAAATTCTGGTAATTTATCACCTTCAAAAACAGCTTTTAGCAACATGTCTTTGTTTCTTTCTTGTTGATAATTTAGCATTTTTCTTCCTTAAATAATATTTAATTAATTTTTTAATAAATTGTTTAAATTATAATGCTTTTATAAAATAAAAAAATGTTTCTAAAATCATTATTAGAAAACAAAAAACAAGTGTCTTGTTGGTATTGAACAAAAAATAATTAAAACTAAAAACCCTCTTAGTTAAAAGGACTAATTAGTTGATCAATTAATTTCTTTTTTGCCAATTTCTTTAAGCTTAGTATTAACTTTCTCAAATATTTTTGAGCCTTTAAACCCTTTGTGACATCCAAGCGGTGAAGGATGCGAAGTGGCAAGAATGTGTTGTGCTGACAAATCAAGGTCTAAAACAAAGTTTTTGGCTTCATTACCTAGCAGTAAATAAATGATATTTTCATATTCATTATTAAGTTCTTCTAATAGATTGTGATTGAATATTTCTCAACCAAATTTTTTATGGGAAAGTGGTTTTCAGGCATCAACAGTTAATATTTTATTCATTAGCAGTACGCCCTGATCTTTTCATGTTTGTAAACAATTAGAATTAAAAACCACATCCGGATAACTACTTTGAATTTCACTAAAAATGTTTAGCAATGATGCCGGAGTTTTTGCTTCTAACGATGAAAAGCATAACCCATCGGCAACTCCTTTGGTAGGATAAGGATCTTGGCCGATTAAAATTACTTTTAAATTATCAAAGTCAAAGTTCTCATAAGCAGCAAAGACTTTGTTGCGTGGCGGCAGAATGTCTTTTGGGTTAGGTCGTGTAACTAAAAGAGAAGTCAAGTTTTTGAAGTAAGTTTTCTTCATTTCTTGTTCTAAAAAATTTTTAAAATTAAAAGTCATTTTTGATTGTGCTTTCTACATTTAAAGTTAATTTTATTTTAAAAGGTGTGTTTAATTCGTTTTTTACCTTCAAATTGATATTCAATTAAATACAATTTTCCATCAGCAAATTCAAGTACAAGTGGACTTTTGTTTTTTTGATTAGTTGCCTGAAAAATTTTTAGTCTTTTTTGGTTTTTAACAATGAAAGCGCCAGGTTGATCATTAAAAGCTCTAATTTTGTTAAGTGCTTCTTTTGTGCTCATTTCTAAATGTAATTCAGCGTCTTCATTTTTAATTTTTGACGCGAAAGTGACTTTGCTTTCGTCTTGCTTTGTGGCAATTATTTCGTTTTTATATAGTTTATCTAATCAAAGAGGGAGATTTTCGATCGCTACTTTTGCCAATTTATCATAAATTTCCAATGCTGTGTCATCTTCTTCAATTTGAACCTTTTCAATAGCGATAATATCGCCGGCATCCATTTTGTCAATCATGTAAATTAGTGAAATACCAGTTTCCTTTTCGTCGTTCAAAATTGCATGTTGCACTGGGGCCGCTCCTCGGTATTTTTCTAGAATACTGCCGTGCACATTAATAGCAGCTTTTTTTGGCAATGCCAAAATATCATTAGGAATAATTTGCCCATAAGCTGCAGTTATAAAAAAATCAAATTCTCGTTCTTTTAATTCGTCAACAATTTCTTTTATTTTATTTGGTTGAAATAAAGTAACTTGGTATTCTTTTGCTAGTTTGGCTACTGGAGTTAGAATTACATTTTTGCTACGATCAAGGGCGCGATTCGGTTGACTTATTAGTCCAACGACCTCAAATCTGTCATTATCTAAAAGACTTTTAAAAATCTTGGCAGAAAAAGTTCCGGTTCCTGCGAGGATAATTTTAATTTTTTGATTCATAATTTAAATTATAACTTTGAAAGTAACTCGCATTATTTTATAATGCTAAAAACACTAAATTTGATACCAAATTATACCAACAAGAAGACGTTTTAAAAATTAATTGGTTAGAAAACTTTTCCTACAAGTTAATTTCTTTGGTAAAATTCATAATTTTTCTAACAACACAAATATTATCCAATTAAAATATTTTTACATGTTCAACTTTGATTCAATGAATCACAGAAAACAAAAAGAGAAAATTACTACAAAGTTCTTCTCTTGTTTTTGTTATTTTATTGGACATGTTTTCTAACATAATTGAGGAGAAAAAAATGAAAAAATTGAGTAAGTTATTTTTGGCAATAGCTGGATCATCTACTTTATTCACTCTTCCTTTGGTGGCTGCTGCTTGTGGTCAAACAACACACCCACAGAGACCTAGTGAATTCTTTGCTGATGTTAAAAAGAACGATACATACAGTTTAAATCAAGACCAAATCAACAACATGGGTAAAACAGCTGTTATTACCAATGGTGGTGACATTAATGATAGATCATTCAACCAATCAGCTTGAGAAGGTGTTTTAAACTTCATGGAACAAGTAAAAGCACCTATTCAAAAATATGATGTTTTCAAAGTTAGTGATGGTACTTTCCAAGAAGCTTACAAACGTGCCCTTGCTCAAGGATACAAATATTGAGTTCTTCCAGGTTTCTTAAACCAAGAACAAATTAAAAAATTCTATACAGAACATAAAGAAGAAATGAAGAAAAAAGGCGTTAGATTAATCGCTGTTGACTTTACTTTAGAAGGCATCGCTGATCAAGGAATGGGCATTTCAATCAACTTCAAGATTAAAGAAGGTGGATTTATGGCCGGATACGCAGCTGGGAAATTCCTTTCACAATATTCAAACGCTGCTGACAGAACCATTTCAACTTTTGGTGGTGGAGCATTCCCTGGGGTAACTGACTTTAATGAAGGCTTTTACAAAGGTATTCTTAAGTGAAATAAAGAACAAACTGACAAAAACAAACGTATTACCTCAACCGATGGTGAAAATGTTCACTTAAACTCGGGTTTTGAACCAAAAGACACCATGACTTCGGTTATTAACTCAGTTCTATCTAAGAACCCAAAAATGGTGTTGCCAGTAGCTGGCCCTGCAACAAATGCAACCGTTCAAAATCAATCATTTGGTAATAAACTAATTGTTGGTGTTGACACCGACCAAGCAAATACTGTTTCAAAACACAAAGATAGATTCTTTACTTCAATCCTAAAGAAAATTGGTCAATCAGTATATGACGTTATTGCATCAATCATTACTGGCCAAGTACAAAGTAATTTAGGTGAATTTAAAGATGGCGAAAAATCAGCAGCTCTTGAAAAAGGTGTTGCTGAAGGTTGAGTTGGCTTATCAAAAACTCACTTAACTGGTGAAGATCAAGCAAAAGCAACCGAAGCTCTTGAAGCTGCTAAAAAAATATTTGATGGTTTGGATGAAACTCACAAAAAATGATTAGCAGGTGGATATGTTAAAGCTGAAGACACTTCAGAAACATCAGATATCCAAACAAGAATTAATGCATTGTCTAAAGCAATTAACGAATCAGCTCAAGCTTAGTGAATGCAGTAGAATTTGTTAATGTAACAAAAGAATTTCCTGGCATTAAAGCTAACGATAATGTTAGTTTTGAAGTTAAAAAAGGCTCAATTCACGCTCTAATCGGCGAGAATGGTGCTGGAAAAAGTACATTAATGTCTGTTTTGTTCGGACTCTATGAGCCTACTTCGGGAAAAATTCTCGTAAATGAGAATCAAGTATTTTTTAGAGGACCTAACGATGCTAATGCACTAGGAATTGGTATGGTACACCAACATTTTAAACTTGTGGATGTGTACACCAACTTAGATAACATCATCTTAGGATCAGAACCTACTAAAACTGGAATTTTACTTGACCGTAACGTGGCAATTCGTAAAATAAGAGCCTTACAAAACACTTACGATTTACATTTCGATTTATTTCAAAAAAGTGGCGAAGCGACGGTTTCAACACAACAAAAAGTTGAAATCATGAAGATGCTTTATAAAGACAATGATATTCTTGTCTTTGATGAACCCACAGCCGCGCTTACTGACGAAGAAATTCAAGGTTTGTTGCGGTCATTTGAAATATTTAGAAAAAACGGCAAGACAATCATTTTCATTTCACATAAATTAAAAGAAATCGAGCAAGTTGCCGATTATGCCACCGTCCTAAGATTGGGCAAAGTGGTTGGCAACTTTGATATGAAAAAAGTTGAAATGAAACAAATTGTCGAAGCAATGGTTGGTTCAACTGTTAAATCAATCGCAAACACAACACCTGCCGAACGCAAGGAAGTTGTGTTTGAGCTTCGCAACATTTCAACTAATAAAGGCCATAAAAAATTAAGTAATGTTTCTTTAAAAATTCACGCAGGCGAAATTTTTGCCATTGCTGGTGTTGAAGGAAACGGGCAAAATACTCTTGAGCAAGTTTGCTCTGGTATGATTAAACCTTCATTCGGAAACATTTTTCTAAGAACACAAAATCCAAAAGATAAGACTTATAGTCTTGAGGATGTTACAAATTTAGGTGCCTATGGAAGATCGAAAAAACGACTTTCATTCATTCCGGCAGACCGTCATCACCATGGTCTTATCTTAGATTATTCTATTACAGATAATGCAATTTTAAGAAGACTCTGAGATCCTCATTTTCAAGTAGCAGGAATAATTAAAAACAAAGCAAAGCGTAAATTTGCTACCGATATAATTGAGAAATACGATGTTCGTGGTGCTCGTGGTGGTAATTCCATTTCACGTTCATTGTCGGGCGGAAATCAACAAAAATTTATTGTTGGTAGAGAAATTGAAACCCCACATGATTTTATTATCATTGTGCAACCTACTCGTGGTTTAGATATCGGTGCAATTAACAATATTCACTCAGAAATTCTTAAAGAAAAAGCAGACGGCAAAGCAATCTTATTAATTTCATACGAACTTGACGAAGTTATTGCTTTAGCTGATACTATCGCAGTTATCAACGAAGGACACATTGTTGCTATAAATGATGCTAGAAAGATTACTCGTACCGAAATTGGTTCTTGAATGGCGGCATCAACAAGCGGCGGAGAAATTCGTTGATGAGAAACGAATTCTGAGAAAGAATCGAAAAAACAATACTTTGATATGCATACTAAATCGCTAAAAGCTGATTTTCAAAGCGTAATTCTAAGTATTGCTTCAACTAAGAGCAGCATTTCATTAGCAAAAAAAATGCACAATAGCTCAGAAGTTGAAGAATTAAAAATGCAACTTCTAAAACTAAAAGCTCAAGAAAGCGAACTTAAAATGGCAATTAAGCAAAAAATAAGTTCCTTAGAAATGAACTTTGCCAAAGAATATGCAGAAAGGAAGGGTCAAGAACATGCAAACTAAGCAAGAAAATCAACAATCTTATCCTTCAAAACTGCAAAGCTTTGGTGCCAAAATCCGTGAATACTTCAAACTAGATCAAACAAGAAGCACCGGAAGAAAAATAGCATCTTCATTATGGGCAATATTTTTTGGTCTAATGGCAGCAATGGTTTTCATTGCTATCGTAACCAAAAATAATCCCTTTAGTTTCTTTAGTCTTTTAATTACCGGCTTACAATCAGACCCTAAAACTTTTAGACAATACTTCTTAGTATTTGCTTTTGCTGGTCTAGCTTCAGCTCTAGCGTTTAAAGGTGGCCTCTTTAATATTGGTATAAGTGGCCAAATGATGATTAGTGGATTATTTTCATTTGCCATTTTTATTACTATTGGTAAGAGCAATTTAAGTATTGGACTACTATTATTAGGCTTACTAGGAACACTAATTCTTTCGTTCTTAGTGGCAATGATCGCCGGAGTCTTAAAAGCCTATTTGAATGTCCATGAAGTTATTACAACAATTTTGCTAAACTGAATCATTGTGCAAATTTCATCATTTATTTTTGGACAAGAAACACCAATTTTTTCAGCGGCAAAACGTAGTAAATTTATTTCAACTGACTATGTTGGAACCAAAACCGGATCATTTTCTATTACACCAAGCATCGAACAAGGATTTTCAATTGCTGGATTTATTCTATTATTTGTTTTAGTTTTCGCAATTTGATACATTTTGAAGTTCACAACTATTGGTTACAAAATTAAAATGCTTGGAATTTCAAAAACCAACGGAAAATACATGGGTGTTAACGACAAAATGTTAACAGCAATAATCATGGGATTTTCAGGGATGATTGCCGGATTAGCTGGATTTTATTTCTTCATGTTTAAAGAAGGTGCAATTTATCGATATGTTGATTCGCCTCTAGCAATTGGTTTTGAAGCAATCGCTATTTCACTTTTGGCGCTTAATTCACCAATTGGAATTGTTTTCACTAGTATTTTCTATGGCATTTTATACAACGGAAGAATTTACATTCAAGCTGCTCCGCTATACTTAGATTCAGATTATATTAGCATAGTGACTGCATTAATTCTTTACTTTGCGGCTATATCACAATTGTTAATGTCATTTAAGTTAGGACTATTTGTATGAAAATCAGCGTTGCTTAGTTCTAAAAAAGAATATTGAGCAAGGGTGAAGTTGCATCGGGCAAAATTGAAACTATATTCTTTAAAAACAAAGCTAGCAAAGAAAGTTCATTATATTTCAATGAATATTAAAACTACTAATCAAGAAACAATGTTAGCTAAGTATAGAATGTTAAAAGAAACGTACGATCGTTTAATTGCTGAGCAAGAACTTAATGTTACTCATTATAAAAATCTTTTAGCACTAACCGAAAAATTTGAAAATAATCTTCAAATGGCAAACTATTCAGTGTACAAATTAAAACAAGAATACGCAACCAAAATTAAAAGTCAAAAACAAATGTCTAAGTCAACTTCTAATGTAACTGTAGTCAACCAAGAAACTCTAATGCAACTACAAAAAGAAGCGATAGTTGCGATCGCAGATGCTAAGGCGACTCGTTCACAAACAATTGCGCATCTTAAAGCAACTTTCAAAGAAGAAACTACTGCTTTAAATAAGCAATTTGAAATTGACCTTGATCTATTGCGTAAAAAAGATTTTAAGGTAACGCAAATTCCTTTTGTATTATCTGAGAATTCTAATAAAGAAAAAATCGTTGTTTTAGAAAAAGAATTCAATCTTAACAAAGATAAATTCCTAACTAAAGCCTTAGATTACAAAACTACTGATGCCGAAACTTTAGAAAACTTTGCAGTTATTGCTGCTAAGAACCGTGAATTAGGAGCACAATGTTTTGCGCTTGGCAAATTTGCTAAACGAGATATTGCGCAAAATCATTCAGCGCTAAGAAAATCAGAAGTAACTCGTCATTCAATTCAAATTAATAATCTATATGCAACTGCGATGTTATATTTAAAAACTAGAGTACCGAAAGGAGAAATGAAGTAATGTTACCTCCAGGATTAGCTAATACCGTATGAAACTTTGCTTTAATCTACTTCGCGATCTTTAGCATTAGCTCAATTGGTGGCATGTTCACGGAAAAATCAGGAACAGTCAACATTGGGATTAATGGGATGATGATTATTGGTGCTGCTAGTTACCTAGTATTTGCCGACCACCTAAGTACAATTTTTGGTTCAGGATCAGCGGCAGCTTCGTCGATGTACTGACAACTGCTAGCCGTTCCATTTGCTGCTATTTGCGCAGGGTTATTTGCCTTACTACATGGATTTGCTACGATTAGGTTAAAATCTGATCATACCATTTCAGGTTTTGCAATTAACTTGTTAGCTGTTGGAATTGCTCTAATTTTGCTACACATCTATGGTCATGGTTCAAAAGTACCGCACATGAGCATTCAAGAGCTATCTTGAAGAGTTACTAAAGATGGTCACGAATGAGAAATCATTTCCTTCAAGATTGTTTTAACAATAACGATAATTATCGCCTCATACATAATGCTTTATAAAACTAAATGAGGTTTACGTTTTAGAAGCATTGGTGAAAATCCTCAAGCCGCCGATGTTGCTGGAATCAACGTTAACAAATACAAATGACAAGGTATTGTAATCTCAGGTGCATTAGCCGGAGTTGCGGGTGCTTTCTTTGCCCAAGGATTTCCCTCGTCATTTAAAGGTGAAGTTAACGGTTATGGTTTTATTGCACTTGCAATTATGATTATGGGTCAATGACATGTCGGTATTATTACTGCCATTTCCTTTGGTTTTGGTTTCTTATACTCATTTGCATATAACACCTCAAGTTTTGTACCAGCATTAAAATCATACTCAAGTCTTTTTATCGTTTTACCTTATCTACTAGCACTAATTGTTGTTATGATTACTGCGAAAAAATCACGTGCCCCAGCAGCAGCTGGCTTGATTTACGATAAATCTAAACGTTAAAAACTATTTTGTTTAAAAAAATATAAAGAACAGGCATTGATTTAAAAACTTAGTGCCTGTTTTTATTTTGTAATCATTTTATTTACAAATAAAATTCCAGATTAAGAGTATTTGCTCATTACACGAAACAATGAAAAATAATTAGTTTATAAAAAGCAATGATGTTGTTTCACTCAATCGCCATGCTTTAATAAAACATCCTAGTAAAATCTTAAAAATCAACCTCAATGGTTGAAGTTGATTTTATGATAATTTGCTTTTAGATTCTAACACTATAAAATGCTGGTAAGAAAATCGCTAAATATTTGTAATTATTTTTTTCTTTTGCATATAAAACAAGTAATGCTATCACTTTTACTAGATAAAATAGTGGAATTATGGTAAAGAGGATGATGCCTGTTGAGATTTCAGAGTTTATAAATATACCTGGATATGCTAAAATCTTAGGACCAATACCAGTTAAGTTTGCTCAAGGTAAGAATAAAAGCAAAAACATTATTGTTGCTAAATTAGCAGTTATGTAATTTACTGAATTAGCAACATCGGTATTAAATTTCTTTTCTTTGTTTTTGAAAACATTGCGATAGATCAATTTACTAAAAGCAAAATCAATTATGACAAATTTGATCAACATTGTAATGCAGTACATATAAATTATTATAAAAACAGCTAAATTAATTTTATAAGCAATAAATACTCCTAGTAGAATATACCCAAGTAAATATACCCAATTAATGATTCATCCAGATCTCAAATAGCCATTAATGCTTTTATTATTAACTAATGAATAGAAAATATAATCAGTTTCGCAATTTTTAAAATTGTAATTATCTTTATTCTTTTCAAGATCTTCTAAATAATTTTTTATGACTTTAGCAACGCTAGGCTTTATTATAAAAGCATAAATAAGGGATAGTGTCAGTAAAAATAATAATTTTATTAGGAATCGATATTTATGGATTATATGCTCCTCGTGATGTGAAGTAGTAGCAAATAAATCCATAAAAACGAAACTAAGTAACGTCGCAAACATTAAACTTAAAAAAATTAGTACGCCAATTGGTTTCTTTTTTTCACTATTTTTAGCTATTTTACATAATAACTTAAAACTAGTTATTGGTGAATTTAATATATCAGTATTCAAAGTGGTCTCCTTATTTAAAATGCAAAATTAGATTATAAATATAGGCTATCAATATCAATAATAGTCTTTAAAAGGATAATCATCTGGATATTTTTCATTTGGATTTGCCATCATCTTAGTGTAGCTTTTTAAACTTATTTCTTTATTATCTAATAAAAAATATCTTGTGTTTAAATATGAGTCATATTTAGGTTTCAATGCAATCGATCAAGTTTCAAACAAAAATGAGGTGGACATTATAACTTGACTTTGGTCTTCTCATCCATAATGAACTAAATATTTATTTTTATCTTTTCAATAACCGTATGCAACTACTGCGTGGTAACCATAAGTTCATAAGTGACCCATTAACATAACTGGTAGCCCTTCGTCTATTCACTTTCACGGTTTGATTGAACCTCATATATTAGTATAAATGTCAAGTGGGTTGTCTTTTTTATCTCTTTGTATAAAATTATCAATATATCGTTTCATTTGAATGTGGTTTGTAAAAAAAGTTTTGTTTGATTGTTCACTTCACATATCATACGCCATAAGCTTGTTAAAAGTTGGTGTGGTAGCTAAACGAACATCATCTCGTCAACGTACGCTTTCTTACAGAACGGTCATATATCTCTTTAGTTGTCTATCGCTTAAAGTGCGATTAGACAAAAAAAGCTGTGAATATTGTAACAATATACTAGCGGCTATGTGGTGACAAATTCCATTTTTAGTGTTGAAATTCCAATCATCTTTGGGAGATGAATAACCAAAATTATCTTTCAAACCTTTGAACCATCATGAGTATTTCACCTCTTTATCTGCATAAACAAGTTTATTTTCAGGATCAGTATAATTTGAATCAGATTTCTTATAAAACCGTGCATTGTCAGAATTTTTAAATGTTGTTCTCGCTCTTGCATTAAACGAATTTTTATTACTTATTGATTTTTTTACATCAACTAAGTTTCGCGTGAAGTTTTTGCTTAGTGAGTTATTTTCTACTTTTTCGTAATCTTTTGATTTTTTGCTGAATTCATACAAAATATGATCAAAAATATAAACTTCATTGGAATTTAGTTTCTCAATTCGCTTCACTGGGTCACCAATATTGATTAAAACTGTTTCATTATTGATCAATGACATCAATAATGTTCCAAAAGGATTAAATTCCACAAACAAATATGGATTTCCAAACTTATCTTCACAATACGCTATTTTACTTATTTTATATTTTGTGTCGCCACCATAACTAGATATTTCTGATTCTAAGTATTCAATTAAATCTTCAAGTGAATAATTAATGTGCTTTTTAATTTCACTTAAACCATTATAAAAAATATCATTATTAATTTTATTTGCATCTATTTCATTGGGAACAGTCGGTATCATATTTTCTCCTAAATTTAATTAATGTTTTTTTTAATATATTCAATTAATGGTTTGGCAATGTCAATTATTATTTCTGAATTTTCATTAGTTAATCAATTATTTTTTTTATTCAATTTGTGGTTGTTGAAACTTAACATCTCATAGAAATTTTCAATTATCGTTTTAGAAAATTGACAATTTGGTAATTTGAAAGTCGTTCCATAATTACTAAACAGGAACTTTTTATTAAATCGCCGTTCAAAAAAAAGTTCATAAATAAAATAATTTTTTATCTTAAATACATCATCAATAATTTTGCACATAGATTTAAGTAAATCGTCTTGTTTTATTTTGTTTAGAATTTCAGCGACCTTACTCTTGATAAAGAAGCCATTAATTTGAAGTGTGTTCTTAAGTTCTAATAAATTTCAATAATAATGTTCTTTTAGGGGAATTACTTCACAAGGTATATTTGCTAGAATAATTTCAATAATTATTTTTTTAATAGTTTCAAATTTTAAAGAAAAATGATCACCAATATCGCTTAAATCTGACAAGGTGCTATTAATTTTATTAATGCTTTTTGCATTAATTTCTCTATTGGTCAATACATAAGCTAAATAAGCAAGTTTTGCTACGTAACAATATTCATAATTTGTAATTTGAAGATTAGAATTGGGGTCTCTAATTATGGAGCTTTTATTTACGGTCTTACTAACTATGCTATCTATTTTGAAAATTTCAGAATTAAATGATATTAAACAAGTTTTGATTAGCTCGTTTTCAGCTTCATATTTAATAATGTCAAAATTTTGGATTATTTCGTATCATAAATTATTTCGCTCTTCTAAAGATAAATCACCTGTAAACAAAATGTCTATATCATTTGGATTTCTTTTAATTATGTTTTGCAAATATAGTGAAGAGCTACCTTGTAAAACAATGCTTCCACTTTTTGTAGTTGCATTTTTGATGATTGCCAAAACTTTATAAAAACTCTCTAATGTCAATTCTCTCTCTTTTTTAAAGTCTAACATTTACTTTTTATAAGTACTAACAATTGCATTAAGAAAGTAAGAAAACATCAAAAAAATTCCAATTCATGTAACAAAAATTACGAAATTGATTTGAATTTTTCAATGGAATGTAATGAATTAGCTCATCTTCTTCTTAATTTCTTTATCATCTTATTTTTTGCCAAGATATTTACATGTTATTTGGAATTTTTTTAGGGTTTAATGATTTTTAAAGAGTTTTAACTATGATAATTTATTAATTCTAGAACACTCGAATGGGCGTTCAATTAAACTTTGATATAATTCATTAGTTGGTTTGAACAAAAAACGGAGTGCTATCTATATTAACACTAGCATTCTAATTATTGAATTTTACATTGCAATTTAGAAATGTTTACATAATAAATTTTTTAACTTGTCTAAAAACATAGCAAAAAATATTAAGCCTCATTTTTGCGTTGGACTTAATATTTTAATTTATTTATCGGACTTAAAAATGCCTTGTTTTTTAGTTTTAATTAAAGCAGTTAATTATCGTATTCTTTTAGATTTAAAACTTCTTTTTCACAATCTTTTACAATTTTTGGAATTAAAGTAGCATCTTGAATTTGTGCACCACTAGCACGATGATGACCACCGCCACCTCATTTTACAGCTACGTTTCTAACGCAAGCACCATTTGAACGAAATTCGCATCTAATTTGATTTTCTTTTTCTTGAGTGAAGAAAACTCAAATTTTATTTTCATCAATATTGGATAAAGCAAATGGTCGATTAGCTTGTAAAGGATCTTCAATGCCAAGTTTTTTTTGTGCCTCTAAATCAAAATAAAATGATACTACACCATTTTTAATTTGCATATTTTGTTGAATATAGGTATTAATATTAATATCTTTCAAACTACGTTTGCTCATTTCGCTATGAATTAAATTACGATTAGCACCATTAGCTCACAGCACTGAAACTAAATACATTGTTTTAGCGTCGGTGGTATTTGTTGTTAAACGAACTGAGTCAGTGTAAATGCCTAAATATAAATAAGTAGCAGCTTTTTCTGAGATTTTTCAATTAAGTTCATATGCAAGTTCAGTTACTTGTTGAGCAGCGGCAGGGGCTTCAGGTTCAACTCATCTAATTGAAGCATCTAGATCATCTTCATTAGGGTGATGATCAATTCTAAGAGTGTCACTAAAAATCTTACTGTCCAAATATTCGCGGCATTCTAATCTTTCTTTATAGTTTGCATCGACAATAATAGCAAGTGATGATTCTAATGGTTCATTTGCTAGCTTATCCATTGTAAAATCTAGATAACTGAAGATGCCTTTTGAATTACCAACTGTATAAACTTTTTTGTTAGGAAAGTTATCTTTAATTAGTTCTTTTAGACCGAATTGTGAACCTAAGCAATCGCCATCGGGACGAATGTGGTGAAAGATAACAATGTTGTCATATTCTTTGATTTTATTTTCAATTTCTTTAAATAGTTCTCTTTTTTTAGCGCTAATTGTCGGCATGTTTTTTAACCTCTAACTTTAAATCGTTAATTAAACTCATCATATCTTGTTCGTTTTTACATGTAGCACCAGCGGCAACTTCGTGTCCACCTCCAGGTGCATATTTTTCGCAAATGTGATTGATTCAAATGCCATTGCTTCTTACTCTAGCACGTATGTTGCCGTTAGGTTCGTCAATAAATAGCACTCAAATTTTGCAATCTCCGATGTTGGCAAGAATGCCAACATCGGTAGCTTCATTAGAATTTAAACCAAATTTTTCTTGAATCTCTTTAGTTACATGAAAGTAAAGCACCTTATCTTTTGACTTGTAGTTTAGTAATACATAAGCGGCAAAACGAACTTTTCTTTCTTCTCGAATTGAAAGTGGGAAGTTAATATCTCAAACTTTAAAGTCGTTATTGTTATGCAAATATGCCATTACTTCAAAAGTTCGTTTTTGTACATATTCGTATTGAAATCTTCCTGAGTCAGTGTTAATTCCTAAATAAACATATTCGGCTGCTTTTTTTGATACTTTTCAATTGGCATTCATTGCAATGTAACCAATTTGTTCAGCTGCCGCTGCGAAAGTTGCATCTTCTCATACATAATCATAATTAATATCGGGGTCAACTGGGTGATGGTCAATTCTTAACATTTTGGTAAAGCTTTTATTTAAGATGTATTCAGCGTATTGAATGCGATTAGATGAATTAGCATCAACTACTACGCCAAGTGAGTTTTCAAAGTATTTTTTATCAATTGTTTCAAATTGGTCAAAATCCCAAGTCATAAACGGAAAATTACCGTTTGCATCCCCTAAAACAAAAACATTTTTTTGCGGATAATTTTCTCTAATTAACTCCCTTAACCCAAATTGTGAACCCAAACAATCGCCATCAGGACGGATGTGGTGAAAAATGAAAATATTGTCGTGTTTTTCAATTGCTTCTAAAGCAGTTTTATAAGTATTTTTAGCCATTATTATTCTCCTAAAAATTTAATTTTAAAAATCACTTGTATTAAGTATAATGCCAAATATATTTAGGCGTTAATTTTTTTGGCAATTTTAAAAGATTTAAGAGAAATTTTTATTTAAATTAAGCTCAAAAAAAGGATCAAAAATTTGCAAATTTCTAAGGAAAAACTTATTTTGTTATAATTTGATATGTGAATAATAAAAGAATATTTAATTTACACTTCACATGATTACGCCAAGAAACAAAAGTGGTATTAATCCATTAAGTTTTTTGGCTTTTTTGTTTTTATAAATTTTAAAAATTGAGAAAGGTTAATAATCCCCTTTTGTAAAAAAAAAAAAAAAGAAAAATATGAAAAAGAGAAATTTATTATTAGCAAGTTCTATTTTCCCAGCTATTATGGCTTTGGCGGGAATTTCTGCTGCGTGTCAAAAGAAATTTGACCAAGTTAATGATGGGAAACTTGTCATCAACTATGGATTTTCAAGCACCGGTGCTCAAGGTCGTGCTTTAGAAGAAATTGTTGCAAAATACAACGAATGAATTAAAAAACCTGAAAATCAAGGCAAAGGCTACATGCCAGTTGAAACAAAAACTAACCCCAACGGTTATTCAACTAACGATTTAGGAACAAAACTTCATGCCAAAGAACGTAGAACATTCTACAACCTAATGTTCAACTACCCTACTGCAGCTGCAATTATTGCTGAATATGACATGAACTTAAGATTTAAAGATGAAGACTACGAATCATATGGCCTTTCATCAGCTTTTAAAGATGTAAACAAATATATTGCTTACAACAAAAACAATGAAAAATGAGTAGTACCAGTTTCACGTTCATCGGAAATGAACGCTGTTAACCAAGTAGTTATTGGAAAACTTTTAAAAGCACTTAAAGATGACTATTCAGTTAAGTTTAAAGAAGGCAACAAAACATTACTTGAGAAGTATGTAAAAAATTATGAAAGCTCAGCTGATAAAACAACTGTTGATAGCATTTGAGATCGTTCTAAATTGGAAGATGGTGAAGCAAAAAACAAATTAAAAGAAGAGTTGAAAGATTATGAAATTTCAGACGATGTCTTCACTAATTATGTAGATCTAATCAAGTTATCTAACTACATGAAAAGAGCATTTCCTAAAGATAAAAGTTTATATGTTTTAGGATTAGACTCTGTTCCTAATGCAGTTTACGCTATGGCAAGATCAATTGCAAAGGGAGATTTGGCAAAAGAACTTGTTACCCCAGACGAAGCTTACGTTGGAACTGGAGGATATGACTATAGTTCATTCCATAGAAATCCAGATAGTCCTCAATACAAGTTATTCAAAAAACTCATTGACTACATTTTAGAAGGAATTAACACTGGTGCCGTATGAATCGGTGGTGGTGGAAGATACGGTTCAGGTAGTTTGACTAAACACAAACTAGGATTTAGTGTTGGCTCAACCGCTGGATACTATCATACCTTTGAAAAAGACGGTAGCAAAACAGTTACTCAATACAATGTTACGGGGCTAAGCGAAGGCATTAACTTGCCTGATGGCTCACTTAAGATAGCTAAAAATGGTAATTCAAGTGCCATCATGCAATACAAGTCTGGAACATTTACTAATAGTATTTTTCCAAGTACTTATACCGGAACAGTGGGAAGACATAATAAACAAACTGTCGATAGTAATGCAGACAGCCTTATTAGAGAATATGCAGATAAAGAAGATGCTTTCATAGTTTCGGACCCTGCTAATTTGAAAGTTTCAGGTTCGGATGTAAAAATTAAAAATGGTTCAACCGAAATAACTATTCCAGGTGCAAAAGCTTTAGGGAAAATATTTAAGAACGATAATAAAGACTATTACTTCATTCCAAAAGAATCAACTAAGTCAGCAACAATAGGTGAAGAACAAGTTGCTAACAAAAAAGATGTTGATTGAATCTCTGCACCTTTAAAAGCAAACAATAGTGGTGACGAAATATCAGCTATTACTGCGCAAGGCCCAAGTATTGTTGGAATTCACGCAAACGAAGCAGAAAATGAAGCGGCTAGAAAGTTCGTTAACTGATTCTTTAAAGAAAAAGTTGAATATACTTTTGGTAGCGAAAAGAAAACAGTTACTTCGTTAGAAATGTTCAATGAAAAAGGAAGTTATCTAACACCAACGAATGAATTCTTACAAAAGGATGCTAAAAATCTTAAACTAAATGAAGCGCAAAAATTGGCATTTGAAAACTTCAAAAAAGCCAACTCAGATAATGCTAACTACAAAATTGTTGAAGACGTGTCTTCAAAACTATCTGAATTGTTACGTTCAAATATCCAAAGTGCATTAACTAGCATGACTAGTTTGGTTGCAAACTCGGGTGAAATTGTTGATTTTACCAAGTTCTTAAACCTATTTAATGGTCAATTTAATGAACAGGTAGCTTAATTAAAATTTAAGTAACTACAGCTAAGTACATTGACGTGCAAATTGTACGTCTTTGTAATTTTTAGAGGATATTAAAATGAATAAAAGAAAATTATTTGCTGCTATTACTTTAGCGGCAACTGTGATAGCACCTGCAGCAATTGCGGTTTCATGCACGAGGACACCGACTGATGTTCTTAGTTTAAAAGATGTGAAGTTGAATTCAACATTTAATAACTTGAAATTTTCTGAATATCAAAAAGTGGGATCTATTTTTGACAAGAAAATAACTAAAAAAGTCAGAGATGCAAGCGGTACTATTGTCGAAAGAACAGCAAGTTTATGAGAATGATTTAGATATGCTGAAGGTGAAATTGTTAAGGTTAGTGATGGTGATACTGTTACTGTTAGAATCACTAAACAACCTTATTCATTTCCAGGCGAAACAGGAATAAAACTTCCAAACGAAGTAAGAGTTAGAATTCCATTTATTGATACACTAGAAGAACATGGTCACGGCGGTGTTGAAATAGATCCTGAGGAAAAAAGATTAGCATTGCAAGATCATGAATATGCTGAAAAGCTACTTCCAGAAGGATCAAAAGTTAGACTTATTGCCGATAGTTGAACAGATGCATCTTACGATCGTGTAGTCGCATCATTATTCATAGGTGAAGGATTTCAAAAAAACTTTTCAGTTGAAATGTTAGCAGGCGGCTATACTTTGCCTCGGCTAAATGATTCTACTAGGGGAAGTTTCACAACACAATTTGATGATGAATCAAAAATTAATATCTCTTCTTATATGCTTCCTTTTCTAGCATATGCATATAACGAAGGAATATATGAAAAACGGGGATTTTATAAGTCAGAAGTTAAAGATCCATATCAATTAGCTACTAAATATAAATCTCATGGTGAGGGTATTATTGAAACAGGTAGATACTTATTAAGTCAATACTATGTTAAACGTGGTTCAGTTACTGAACAAAATAATATTTTCAAATGACTTTTTAAAAAATTGAGTCTATAAAACTTAATTTAAACCAAAAATTAAAAACTATAAAAAGTAAAACAATCAACTAAATTTATTGAAAGAAGCAAAATGAAAAAAGAAATGCCAAAATTGGACGTTAGCCACGAAGATATTCATAATTTTTCAAAGCAGCGTTTTGAAGCAAAAAAAACAATTCCAGCGATTGAAATTAAAAACTTAGTTATTGACTTTGGGGATGCTGTTGCTGTTGATAATGCTTCATTTTCGATTCAAAAAGGCGAACTTGTAACTTTGTTAGGTCCTTCAGGGTCTGGTAAAACCACCACCCTTAATGCTATCTCAGGACTACTAAGACCAACAAGTGGCAAACTATTTTTCTCTGGTATTGATGTTACTAAATATTCACCACAAGAAAGAGAACTAGGGCTTGTTTTCCAAAACTACGCACTGTATCCTCATATGTCAGTGTATGAAAACATTGCCTTTCCTTTAGCTAACGACGAACATTGAAAAGATGAAACCTTAGAAAAATCAAAAATTGCTCAAAATAGCATTTTTACAATCCTATTAGAACAATACGATGTTAATAAAGAAACAATTGAAGATCTTAAAAAGAAATGTTTCTATACTATTGACAATCCCAAAGAAACTAAAAAATACTTAACCGAACTAAAATCAGAGTTAACTAATATTTCTGAAAATGAAAGCAACCGTTACAATTTCTTAATCAATAAAAATCTTGCTGAACTTAGCAACATGACTAAGAAGGTTTTAAATGAAATTAAAGAAATTCAAGTAACTTCAAAAGAAAAAATTCGCGACTCGCAAATTGATCGTGATGTAAAAATTTCTGCCCTTAAAAAAGAAATTGAAACCGAAAAAGTTCAAGGCCGTAAAGGATCTAGACAACTTGAAGAAATCGCGATGTTAAAAGAACGAGTTGCTGATAATATTAAAAGCATTAAAGAAACTTCAAAAGAAAAAATTAATTCTTTAAAAGCAGAATACGAAGAAGCTTATAAACAAGCAAAAGCTCGTAATAACGAAGACATAAAAAATGCTAAAGAAATGTATAAAACAAAACTTCGTGAACAAAAAACTAGCGAGCTTAACCACAAAATTAAAGAAGTCAACCGCCGACTAAAAATAGTTAAAAAAGACGCAGAAAATAACTACTCAATGGCAGTTAGTGAAGCGTTTGGACCAATTTTTGAAAAAGTTGGTTTAACATCAGGTTCATTCAATAACAAAATTAATAAATTAATTATTTTACAATCTCATGAAGTACAACAAAAAATCGAAATGTACTCAAAAGATGTGCTTACCTTGCAACAAGCCATGGTAAGAGATGTTTTAGAAGTTGCCCAAAGAGTTGAAATTACTAAAAACTTAGCAAAAAAACCAACCCAACTTTCAGGGGGGCAACAACAACGGGTAGCAATCGCTCGTGCCATTGTTAAAAAACCTAAAATCTTGTTACTAGACGAACCACTTTCAAACTTGGATGCTAAACTTCGTATCTCAACTAGAAAATGAATACGTTCAATTCAACAAGAATTAGGCATCACTACAGTGTTTGTTACTCACGATCAAGAAGAAGCTATGTCAATTAGCGACAAAATCATTTGCATGTCAACTGCGAGAGTACAACAAATCGGCAGTCCAATGGATCTATATCTAAAACCTAAAAATGAGTTTGTAGCTAAATTCTTAGGAATGCCTGAAATGACAATTTTTACAGCCGATGTTGAAAATGGCTATGTTGTAGTAGCAGGTAAAAAACTTGCTAAAGTTCCTGAAGGTTATACAAAATCAGAAATTCGTGTTGGTTTTAGAGGAGAATCTTTAGTCGAAGATGAAAACGGCACATTCACTGGTGAAGTTAAAGTTGTTGAATATCTTGGTAAAGAAATTCAATCGCAAATTTATCTAAAAAGCATTAACATGATTTCTAATGTGTTTTTAACTAAAAAATATCACTACGATATTGGAGAAACAGTTAAACTTAGTCTAAAAAATCTAGATTTACTGCATTTCTTTGATATTGATACTACTGAGCGTGTTGAATAATGAAAACATATTTTTGGAAAAAATATCGTGTTAAAAAAATTGGCGATAATCTAAGTGTTCTAAACCAAAAAACACCATTTTGAAAGCCATTTCTATTAATTTTACCTTCGTTTCTAACAATTTCGCTTTTCACAATAATTCCATTTATCTTGCTATTAGTTTACGCTTTTACTGTTAAAAGACTAAAAGCGGATGAAATATTAACACCATTTAAAAACTTTTCAAATGTGTTTAAGGATTATGGCTTTACTAGCGGACTTAGAAACTCATTTGTATATGCATTAACAGCATTGCCACTTAGTTTAATTATTTCTATTTTGATCTCAGTTGCAATTACGCAAGTGGTAAAAAAATGAGCAAGAGGATTTTGACAAACAGTGTTTTTCTTGCCATATGTGACTAGTGCTATTGCTGTGTCGATCACTTTTTATCAGATTTTCAAATCTGATATTACCGAACAAGGAATTATTAACTCTCTTCTAAAGAGTGCCAGACGTAGTCCAATTCCGTTTCTAACCGATCCAAATAGAGGATCTTGACTTGCTTTTATTGTTATTTTAATTAGAGGAGTGTGAGGAAACCTGGCTTTTCAAATTCTAATTCTAACAACCGCAATGCTTTCGGTTGATAAACAATTATATAAAGCAGCTTCGATTGATGGTGCAAACAAAACTAAGCAATTCTTTACGATTACTTTACCATCAATTAATAAAACTATTTCTTTCTTAATTACCATTGGAATTATTAATGGAATTAAGGTTATGCCACTAGCGTTGTTTAATAACGATTCAACAACTGCTATTAATAATGGCGGATCATCGCTAATGTTGTATATTTATGATGCTTTAACTAAGAAGGGAAACTATAGTCTAGCTTCAGCAGCATCAATTATCTTCTTTATTTTTGGAATTCTAACTTCATTAATCTTAAGAAAAACAACTACAGCAGTTTTCAAACTAGGAATTAAGATAGGAGAACGCAATGTCATTAAGAAAATTGAAACTAAGAAATTCGTGACAAAACCGATCTTTAAAATCTAGACAAGAGCAAATGGGGCAACCAATTGATAATGCTCATATTGGTAGTGTCATTTTAACTTGATCATTTAAAATCTTTGTTCTAGTATTATTTGGCTTGATCGTAATTTTTCCCTTCTATTTTATGCTTAGCCAATCGTTAGTGGATAAAACTTGACAAACAAGTCCAAGCACCAGTGATGCTGTACTTTGATTCCCACTTAAACACCCAAATGGAAACGGCCGGGCATTTCACTGAGAAAACTTCCGAGATGCCTTTACAAGTGGATATTTTGAATCATTAATATTCACGGCCTTTATTACTGCTATATCAGTTGTAGCAAGAATATTTTTCTCAATTACTTTTGGATATGCATTTTCAATTAGAAAATGAAGATTCAAAAGAGCATCATGATTGTTATTTCTTTCATTACTAGTACTTCCAGAAATTGCCTTATTATCAGGTCAATATAAAGTTGTATCGTCAATTCACTGAAATCAATACCCTTCACTTATTATTGGACTAATGATGCCATTTGTGGCCTCGGTGTTCTCTGGATTTATGTATCGTAATGCCTTCGAAGCCATTCCTGACTCGGTACGTGAATCGGCAATGATTGATGGCGCATCAGGTTTTAAATTCTTTGTTAGAGTTGCTGTTCCAATGGTAAAAGCAACCACTTGAACTGTCGCTATTCTAACTGCTCTTGCTTCATGAAACTCATATACATGAGCACTTGCTATCGCTGGTGAAAAAGGAGATGGTGGTAAAGGAGTTGTTATGAACGTTTGATTAACAACAACTGGGCGTTACCAAGTACCAGGAGATGAAACTACAAGAGTGCTTCTAAGCTTACGTATGGCAGCAACTGTGCTTGCAATTGCCCCAATGTTAGTAGTTTACTTCTTACTACGTAGCAGAATTATGAACGCAATCTCTAGACAAGGTAGAGCTGCTAAAGGATAAAATTTATGAATAATAATGACAACATTAATTTCAATTCATTAAAGAGATCACAATGAAAAAGAGCTCTTAAAAAAGGCCTTTCAATTGCTGGAATTTTATTAGTAGTTATTGTCGGCCTTATAATCACCGGTTTTGCTATTTGGGGCATATTTGGCATGTGAAGTGACTTCTAGCAAAATATTGATATAAATTTAAATAATAATAAACTAAAATAGACTCTAGAAATTTATTCATCGAATAAGTTACTAGAGTTTTTTAAATGTGTATAAAATTTATAATAAATCTAATGAAAAAGAACAATAAAATTCTTAAACTTGTAATGTCTTCAACGCTACTCATTGGTACTAGTAGTTTTGTTTTGATTTCATGTAATTCTAAAAACACAATTAGAATTTCATTGCCTTTCACTAATAATGATCCTCGTTATAAAACATTAGAAAAAATTGTCCATTATTACAATGAAACCATTGTTAAAAAAACTGAAAATATGCTTCCAGTAAGTTTAAATTCAGGAACGACAAGAGACAGATTCTACTACAGTCTTTCATTGCAATTATATGGAAAAGATTATAAAACACCTCACTTGGCCTTATACTATCCTAGCCTAGTTAATTTAATTAATGAATATAATAGGAATCTAGACTTTAGTTCGTTAATTTCAAATCAAAGTATATATAAAAATTTTCTTAGAAAATCCCCTTTTGATAGCAGTGGTAGTAATTTTATACTTCCACTTGCTATTAGTGGCGAAACGCTAATTATTAATAAAAGTTTGCTTGGTTATCTATTGAACCAACTTTTGGTCAAGACTAATAAGATTACAATTGCAAAAGAACCCAATTATTTTCGTGATTCGTTAGATTTTTTCCAAAACTTGCCGAATCAACAAAAACAAAAAATTGCCCAAAGTTGAAATCTAAACAATCTTAATTATGATTTTGATAATAATATCGTTTTAAACAATGATTATTTTAAAACATATGAAAGTCTTTTTGAACTTTCAAGTTTGATTAGTAAAATTACCAATAATTTATCTTCGCCTAACCCTAAGAAAATTTTTTATAATCACAATATTGCGAACATGTTTTATTCACAACTTTTTAATGATGCGAATGCAAATTTTGACAATTACTTTTTAAAATATTACAAAAATAGCAGCAATTTGAATTATCAACAAGTTTTTACTAAATCCTCGGCCGAATACCAAAGTCTTAAAAAATATTATGATTATCGCATGAAAGCAATTCATGAAAAATTAGTGTTTGTTCGTCCTAAGAATCCTGCTTCTATTAATTTTAGCGAGCAAACTTTGTTTTCAATTGCTTCTACACGAATCTATGAGATGCTTAACAATGAAAATAATAAAACTTCTCTAGCAAACAATTTCATTTACACAAATAGCCCTTTAAAAAATAACAGCAAACAAAGTAATTCGTCTTTTTTAACACAAGGGCTTTATTTAATGGGCATTAAACATAGCGACACTGAAAACAAACAAACACTAAAATTTGTTGAATGGTTTTATAATACCAATTTTAAAGATACAAAGCTAACGGGGGCCGAGTATTTTGCTAAGCAAACGAACTATGTCTTTCCGTCGAATAATTTTTTAAATTCTTCAAAAAAAGATTTAAATGTAGCAAATACGAACTTGTCTAGATTAATAGCACAAGCTAACTATGATAAATCACTAGTAAATTTTGAAGAACCTTTTGATAGTAAAAGTGATCTATTTCGCCATTCAATTGAAAGTATTATTAAAAATATTGTCTACTCTTACGATCAAAGTAAAACTTATGATTTTCAATGGTTCATAGATAAATTAAAAGAGCTTAACTTTTAAAAAAAAAAAAAAACTAGAGCATTTTTAGTGCTCTGAGTTTTCTTATCATATTTTTACTCTTTTTTCAGGAGCTAAATACATTGGATCTTCTGGACTAATATCATAAGCTTTGTAAAAGCCATCTGAGTTTTGGATTTGAATATTAGCTCTTAGTTTAACTGGGGCGTGTACATCAATGTTAAGAAGCATTTGGGCAAATTGGGGACGATATTTTGTTCTCCAAATTGTAGCGAAGTTTTCATAGAATTTTTTAGGATCAAAATCCTTTTCTAAAGAAGCGGCTTCATAAGCACAAGAAACTCCGCCGGCATCAGCAATATTTTCCGAGACAGTTAACTTACCGTTACATTTTCCTGCTTCAATGGTTTTGCCATTAAATAGCGCAATCATATCTTTTGCTTTATTTTCAAAATTCTTTTTATCTTCTTCGGTTCATCAATTGATCATATTCCCGTTTTCGTCGAAATTGGCACCGTTATTGTCAAAGGCGTGTGAAATTTCATGAGCGATAACAGTACCAATCCCTCCGTAGTTTACACTCGAATTTTTGCTTCCGTAGAATGGTTTATTAAGAATAGCAGCTGGAAAAACAATATGGTTGTTGTTAGGACTAAAGTAAGCATTAACTACTGCCGGCGACATGCTTCATAGTTTTCGATCAACTGGTTTTAAATATTTTTTGAAGTCATATTCTTTAGCAAGCGAAATAAAATCAAAAGTATTTAGTAGTAAGTCGTTATAACCTTCATATTCTTTAACGCGCATATCACGATAATATGTTTGAATTTTTTCTGGATAACCCACATGAAGTTCCATTTTATTTAGTTTAACAATTGCCTTTTCTTTAGTTTCTTTGCTTAGTCAACTATTATTTTCTAGTCTCTTTTTATAAATTGCAATCATGCTTTTGATCATGTGCTCAACATCCTCTTTAGCTTCCTTGCCAAAGTATATTTCACCATAATAAAGCCCAAATGGAATTGAAAATGTTTCAATAGCAGTGTCAATTGCTACTTTTTTCTTATCTTTGAATTTAGTAATCCCTGAAATCGCCATACGGTATATAGAAGAAATTTTCCGAGCATCATCATCCAAGAATGGCGCAAATTTTACTACAGCATTAACAAATAGGGCTGAGCGATATAAATTAAAAGTATTTTCATTGTAAAGTTTATTTAACCCGCTTACGAATTTAGGAGAAACGGCACTAAAATCAAAAACTTCTTGGCCGACTAATGCTTGTAGAATCTTGTTAATATTTAGAACATTAATTGATTTTTGAGCTTCTTCGGTAGTAATCATATTGTATAGTTTGGTAAATTCAGCGCCTTCTTCAGCACTCAAGGCAAACTCTACACAAAGGCGATCAAATTCAAAAGTTTCATCAATTAATTTTTTAATTTTATCCTTGTTGATACGCAATTTTCTTAGTAATTTTTCTACCATAGTAGCATAAGTGTTTAACAATGCTTCTGATTTTTCTTTATCATCGTAATAACCTTTTTCTGGCAAAATGATTTGAGCGTCTTCTAATCAAACTATTTGTTTTTCGCTATCTTTGAAATCTGGTGAAACAGAAAAACCAAGTGGCATCATTAGTCCTAGGTAAGTAAATTCACGATAGTTTTTTTCGAGATCTTCTCATTTTTTTAATGATGAGATTTTCTTAAGTAGTGGTTTTAATGGTTTCATGCCATTTTTCTTACGAGATTCTCAATCGCTTAAAAGTTTGTAATATGAAACCATTTCCACTAAGATTGGTTGATCCTTAATTAAGTTTGGATTTTCTTTTCAATCATTAATTAGCTTGGATTTTAGTTTTGTTAGTTTTTCATCAATTTCATAAAATGATCCTCATCCCACACGATCATTAGGAATTTTATGAGTACTTAGTCAACTGCCATTAACTGCTTCATAGAAGTCTTTTTTGATTAATTCTTTATTCATAGTATTTGTTTTTTCTCCTCTATTCTACTTTAATATACATTGTATCGGAATATTTAATTTGCATGAGTTGTACGTTATCGTTTTGGTTTGTTATTTCATAAATAATTGGAATTTTTTTATCATGCTGTTCACATGCTTTAATTAACAAGTTAAGTTCCAATCAGTTCCGTGAATTAGTTAATTTTGTAATCATCTGTTTTGAAATAATCAAATATTTAAATTCGCTTTCATTGATAATTTCACGAATTTGATTACTGAACTCGCTGACTTTTAATGCCATTTTTACGCCACGGCTAGCTAAAGTATTGAACCTCTTAATCAAATAAGTAGAGCTATCAATGCTATTAATCGTTATAGCTTGAATAACATTAGGGAATTGAGTGCTAATTTTTTTAATTAAGTTGTCATTTAATGATACGAAGTTGGGCTCACTAATACACATGATTCTTTCGTAATTTTTTTCTTCAACCGAAGCTAGAAGAAATTTGTTTAACAAAGCCATTTCTAGTTTGTTAATTAGATTGGTGTTAGCAAAATTACTAATAAAGTTCTTAGTTCTTTTTCTTGTTATCATAACTGGACTAATTAATTTAAGATCAACAAGTTCATTTTTACTATTAAAAATATCAATTTCTTCAAAATGTAAATCTCTTTTAATTGCTTTAAGACCTAGTTGATATTTATTCTCAAATTTAGTGTATTCTTCTTGCTTTAATATTTCATTTTGAACAAAGTGTCTTTGCTCTTGAGTATTGAAATTGTATTGATTTAGATAACTAATTAAACATTCAAATTTATTATGATTTTTAATATTGGCTATTAGGTTTTTAGGAATATAAACTACTTTTTCAACAAATCTAAGTAATGCGTCATTATTGTCATTAATTTTTTTAAATATTAGCTCTTGTTGAATCTTGTTTAGGGAAGCTGGAACTTCAAGAAAAACCGCGCTAGTGTTGGATAACAAATTGAGGCTAAGAACATCAGATGCGTTTTTGGTTGCTAAAAAAGCTGCCAATTTATTAGTGAGTGAATTAATGCTGCCAATGTAGTGCGGATTCATTTTTAAATATAGCAAATCATTTGGGCTCTTTTTTAGAATAGCAATGTATTGCTCATCAAGTTCAGAAGTCTTAATTTTAGCGAGATTAGGATTTTGAAGACTTCATTTTAATGTCCCAAGAAAGTTTTTATTTTCAATTTCTTCTATTAGCAATGTTAGATAATAGCTTTCTTTTTCGTTTTCAACGATCATATTAAGTTTAGAATTTTTTTGTTGGTTGTTAAAAACATCACTCAAAATAACTTGATCATTTTTATTAAAAATCTTAATGAAATCTGCTATAGTAATTCACTTAAAAATTGAAATCCCGGTAGCTTTTAAAAAATGTGGCAATAAGACATTTTTATATTTGATATTGCCTGTTATTTTTAGCCGCTTTTTTTCTAAATCAATATTTAAAATAATAGTGTTTTTATAAGTTGGCAAACTTTCATGTTTTTTTCTAGCCATAACAAAAATAACCAAAATAATTAGGCTAATGAAAATAATGATTAAGGGAATAAAAATTATCCTAGGTTGCATATTTTCGCTTTTCCTTTAAAGTTTTTTAATGGCAATATGAGTTTTGTCTAACTTTCTAATTTTCTTATCGTCAAATTGCACTTCAATAATTTTGCCAATTATGTTTAAGATTTTGCCATGACCATAAGTGCTGTGACTAATTTCGTCGCCTACAATTAAATTAACATTTTCATCAATGTCCATGGCTTGACTAAAACTACTTGCAGTTTGGATAGAACTAGTTTTTTTAATACCGGCTTCTTTTAAAAAGCGACTAGGTTTGTTTAGGCCTCTACGATTTACAGCATAAGAAAGAAAAAGTTTGGTTCTAGCTCGAGTCATCGCCACATAAGCTAATCTTCTTTCCTCTTCTAGTCCTTCAATGTTTTCGGGTTGTTTTTGCAACTCTTCTTCTTTTTCGAACGGTAGATAAGTAAAATCAAATTTTGGTGAAATTGTAATTGCTCTTCTTAATGGGAAAATATCTTCACTAAGCCCCACGACAAAGACATAATCAAACTCCAATCCCTTTGCGTTGTGGATAGTCATTAAAGAAACATAACTAGCGGCATCGTCTTCAACATCGCGATCAGTAATTAGAGTAATTTCTTGAAGATATTCATCAATGGTGCCATGTGGGTGTTTTGTTTCTCAAACATGAATTGCTTCAATTAAGTTTAGAAAGTTTTCCATGCGATTTTCATATTCTTCTTCTGAGCTTTTGTATTCTTCAAAATACTTTATATTATTGATCATGAATTCTTTTAAAGTCAAGTAAATTTGATTGCCTTGGATTACTCGTCTAGCTCATCTAATTTCATTAATTAACGAAGCTAAATTTTTTAAAGTTTCCATTTGAATATGAAGATTTTTTTGAATTTCATTAAATTTAGTATCAAGACATTTGAATAGGTCCAAATTATTTTCTTTTGAAAACTTTAGAAGTTTATCGATCGTGCTAGTACCAATTCTACGAGCGGGTTTATTAATAACTCTTAGTAAAGAAATTTCTGAACCGTCATGAATTACTCTTAAATAAGCAAGAGCATCTTTAACTTCTTCGCGTTGATAGAATTTAGTTGAACCAAAAAGCTTGTAAATGGTGTTTTCATTAATTAGTGCTTCTTCAATTGCTCTCGAATAACTACTTATTCTAAATAGAATTGCAATATTTTTAAGCTGTACACGTTTACGTTTTAACTCTGAAATTTTGCTTGCTATTTTTCTAGCTTCGGCTTCTTCGCTAAATCCACAATAAAAATCAATATCTTCACCTTCTTCATTGTCGGTGAATAACTTTTTATCTAATCTAAATTTATTGTAAGAAATTAAATTATTGGCTGCATTTAAGATTTTTTTAGTTGAGCGATAGTTTTGTTCAAGTTTAATAGTAACTGCTTCGGGGAAATCCTTGTCAAAATTCATGATGATGTTAATATCGGCATTTCTTCATGAATAAATTGTTTGATCGGGGTCGCCAACTACAGTAATATTGCCACTACCAGCTAAGATTTTAACGATTTTGTATTGTAGTTCGCTAGTATCTTGAAATTCGTCGATCAATAAATATTTGAAACGTTTTGATCATTTATGTGAAATTGCTTCAAATTTTGGATCATAAAACAAACGATAGACAAACACCAAGAGATCGTCAAAGTCTAATGAATGAGCATTGTTAAGTCTTTCTTGATAGCTTTTGTAAATTAAGGTACGAGGATCTTTGGCACTATCTTCATCGGCTAATAGATCTTCAGGAGCAACTAAATTATTTTTTTGATTTTGAATGAAACTAATAATTGAGCCAAAGGTATACTGTGCTTGACTAATGCCAAGTTCAGTATAAACGATTTTTAGAACTTGCTTTTGATCACTTTCGTCAAGAATTTGAAAATCATTAGGATAATCAAAATTGTGAATTTCGCTTCTTAAAATTCGAGCACATAATGAGTGAAATGTGCTTACGGTTGGATATTCGTTGGTTTTTTCTAATGCACCGTATGCACGATCACGCATTTCATTAGCCGCTTTATTAGAAAAAGTTAGCGCTAAAATATCCCCAGGACTAACATTTCTATTTTCAATTAAATAAGCAATTTTATAAGTTAGTACTCGGGTTTTTCCACTACCAGCCCCGGCAATAATTCTTAGGGCGCCGTCAGTGAAAATAACGGCGCTTTTTTGTTGTTCATTGAGGGAATCAAAATCGTTCTTTTTCATTATATATAAGTCCTTTAACTCTAAAATTAGGTAAAATAAAACCTACTTTAAATTATATAGTTAATTATTATTAATGGCAGACTAATGCAACGAAGCAATGTTTTTTATTGCTTGTCAATTGTAATCTTGGGCAATTTTCTGATTTTTGGTTGTATTTTTGTCGCATCTTTTATTGTCTTTTCTTTGACCTCTTCATACTTATTCTTTCAAACAGTAAAAGATGAAGAAAGTTTGTCATTCAAACCGACTCTACTTTCGCGAGCGTTAGTAATAATTAAGAAAATTTCACTAAAAGCGGCAAGTGCGCTTAAAGCGGTAGGAATTGCCAAAAATGCTTTTTGCACTTTGTTTAATTTGGCTAATTGTTTAATATTCGCAGCTTGCAGAAATGTTTCTGGTGAAACGAAGCATATGAAGCTTAGAAAGACAAAGACTCAAAGAAAACTAAACAACCTTTGACGATCGAAGATAACCTTTGAAAATTTATCCTTTTCGTTTTGTTTAATAACTTTAATTTTACAAATTGCCATACCCAAAGTTTTGCCTTTTCACACAATGGGGATGACAATAAAAAACAAAATTAAATAAGCAATTAAACATATTAGTCAAAAATAATAGAGAGCAAGATGATAGTAAGTTCCTTTTTGATAATTAAATGTTCCAAAGGAAAGGCCAATGGCAAAAGCTAAAAAGAAAATAACGTCTATCAACGTTGCTAGTAGTCTTATTCAAAAATTAGCTTTTTTATTTATTTTTGTCATTTTGTCATGAACTAAATGTATTAATTAGGTCTTCTCATTTTAATGGTTTAGTTACTTCTTTTTTACTAAAAGAAGGTAAGTTTCATTTTGCACAATATTTATTAGTTTGCATTGAAACATAATTTTGAACATCAAAGTCTTCAATTTCTTTAATTAAAAAGTTTTTCATCAATGAAATTGATTTATATTCAGCTGATGTTTTTTTAAATTTGAGATCATTGATTGACATTGCTACGTAATATCCCAAATGAATTTTTCTTGCAAAAATCAGCTCATCAAAGCCAAAATCTTTATCCTTAGCAAACGCAAAAATGGCATTTCATTCACGCCCAGTGTTTTTAGGATTAAAAAGAATTAGTTGATTATTATAATCTTCAACTCAAGTTGAGGTAATGTAAGCAAAAGATTTAGCCAAAATTATAGATTTATACTTATATTCTGAAGAATATTGCATATTGATATTTCTAGCTTGAATATTTTTGTAAGCTTCTTTAGCAATGTTACTGTTAACAATAAAATTAAAAGAAACCGGCGTCATATAAGCAATTGGACTTTTATCATCATTTAAGTTAATAACGACATTTTCTTGCAATCCTAAGTTAGTGTAATCATGAGCTACTAGCCCGCGGCAATAGGCAAGAATTTCAATAAAATCAGGGCTATTAGTTTTCAAAAAATTGTTAATGTGTAGAGTAAACTCGCTTTTTAAATGGGTGTATGAATAGAAAATGTAAACATATTTAGTTTCCACATATGAAAGTGATTGTTTAATAACATTATTTATATTTTGATGATTGGTATTAATAATGATTTTTAATCGTCCGTTTAAGATTTTCTTAGCAGCTTTGATGGCCTCATAATCATGATCGGTAGGCTTATCAACGGCCAAAATAACATTGAAGGTTTGATCTTTTTGTTTCAGTATGTTGTGCAGGATTGCTTCAAGCGGTTTGCTAGGATGATATACCGGAATTATAATTGTTAATTGATTCATGATTGTCCTTACTACATTTTGATAGTTCCTGCAACTCTAGGGAAGGGGATAACATCACGTATATTGCTAATGCCAGTGACATACATCACTAATCTCTCAAAGCCTAGCCCAAAACCACTACTTGGAGCATATCCATATTTTCTTAGATCCAAATATCATTGTAAAGGTTCTTGCGGAATGTTTAACTCAGCCATTCTTGTTACTAATTTTTCATAACGACTTTCTCTTTGGCTACCACCAATTAGCTCACCAATGCCAGGTACTAAAAGATCGAAGCAAGCCACAGTCTTATTGTCAGCATTTTGATACATATAAAATGCTTTAATGTCTTTTGGATAGTTAATGATTGCCACTGGGCCCTTAACAATTGACTCAGAGATAAATTTTTCATGTTCACTAGCCAAGTCCATGCCAAAGTAGATATTTTTTTCTTCGAAACGATATTTGTGTTCTAGTAATTTTTTAACAGCAACTTTGTAATCAAGGACGGTAATTTTTTTATGAATGAATTCATTTAGAGTAGGAAGCAAAGTATTGTCTTTTAAAAAGTCTAAAAGTTTCATTTCATCAGGACATTTTTCAATGGTATTTTTAATAACTGTTTTTAGCATTGAATCAGCTATTTTAATATCATCTTTTAAAGTAGCAAAAGCCATTTCGGGCTCAATCATTCAAAATTCAGCTAGATGTCTTGAAGTGTGCGAATTTTCGGCACGGAATGTTGGTGCGAAGGTATAAACATTTTTAAAACCAGCAGCATATGCTTCGGCATGTAGCTGCCCTGTTACACCTAGAAAAGCTTTTTGTTTGAAAAAATAGTCTTTAGATTCATCGTCAACCAACAAAGTTTCACCAGCACCTTCGCCATCGTTTGAGGTAATAATTGGCACACTAATGTTAATGAAGTCATTTTTGTTGAAAAATTGGTGAATTTCATAAGCAAGAGTAGCTCTTATAATCATAATTGCTCTAAACAAATTGGTTCGATGTCTTAAATGGGGAATCTCTCTTAAAAAATCTAGTGATGTTTCTTTTTTTTGGATTGGAAAATTGTTGTCAACTTTGCCAATGATTTCAAGTTCACTAACTACCAATTCAAATGGCTGTTTAGCTTCAGGAGTCAAAATTAACACCCCTTTAGCATAAACTGCTGCTCCTAACGAAAGGTGATCAACGTTAACTTTTTTAATCTCATCTTCTTTTAAAACAAGTTGTAAGTTTTCAACGCTGCTACCATCGTTAAGTGTGACGAACCTAATTTTATCGTTGCCTCTGCTTGAAACCACTCACCCATTTACTTCAAATTCTTGCGAGTTTTTTAGATGCTTTAGTTTTCTATATAGTGTTTTAATTGTTGCTGTCATTGTCCTTGTTTTCTCCTTATGTAAATAGGATATTTTAATTATATACTAAAGTACTATTTAACACTATGCCTTAAATTTAAATGGAAAAAATTGATAAATAAAAAGCCACTTTCAAAGGGCTTTTTAAATGCTATTATTTAGCTTCAATTTTAGTAATGCCATTCATGTATGGCACTAATACTTTAGGAACAGTAATTGTACCGTCTGAGTTTTGATAGTTTTCTAAAATTGCTGCCATTACTCGATCAATTGCTACACCAGAGCCATTCATAGTAAATGCGTATTTGGTTTTGCCATCGGCATCTTTATATCTAATCTTTGCTCGTCTAGCTTGAAAATCTTTGCAAATTGAAATTGAGCTAGTTTCACGATAGCGTTGTTCGCTAGGTATTCAAATTTCAAGGTCAATTGTTTTAGCTGAACTAAAGCCCATATCACCAGTGCAAAGTAAAATTTCACGGTAAGGAAGTTCTAATAAAGTCAAAATGTTTTTAGCATCATTGACCATTTTTTCTCATTCACCCATCGCATCTTCTTGCCGAACTATTTTAACTAGTTCAACTTTGTGAAACTCGTGTTGTCTAATAATGCCTCTTGTATCTCGACCACCACTACCTGCTTCAGAACGAAAACATTTAGTATAAGCAACATATTTTATTGGTTCATTTAAATTCAAAATTTCATCGTAGTGATAGTTGGTCAATGGCACTTCTGCGGTAGGAATTAGTCAAAGATCACTATCACTTACTCTAAATAGATCATCTTTAAATTTAGGTAGTTGTCCTGTCCCAAACAACATTTTGCTATTAACTAAGTGAGCGGGCATAATTTCTTTGTAACCATTGTTAATATGCGTGTCAAGCATAAAATTAGCAAGGGCACGAATTAACTTAGCGCCCGCATTTTTATAAAGTACAAAACGAGTTTGTGCTAATTTAACGGCTCTAGTAAAATCAATAATGTCTAGTTTTGTGGCAATATCATAATGTGCTTCAACGCCTTTAACTAGTCCTCTACCTAGCGATGCGTGTTCTTTTATAACTTTATTGTCTAATTCGTCACTTCCAACGGGAACATCATCATAAGGCAGGTTAGGAATTTTAGTTAAAATGTCATTTACTTGGCTAATAATATCGTCAGCTTCATGATCAACTTTTTCAATTTGGGCCTTAATTGCGTTAACTTCTTCAATTAGCGAATCGCAATTTTCATTATTTCTTTTTTTAATACCAATTTCATCACTTAGTTTATTTCTTTTTGCTTGTAATTTTTCTAGTTCAAAAATCAATTTACTACGCATTTCACCAAGATTATTGATTTTGGTAATGTTAGCTAAATCATAGTTACGAGTTGATAGTTTTTTAATTACTTCGTTTTTATTATTTAAGATAAATTTTAGATCCAACATCTCATGTCCCTTTTCTTACCAATGGTATTACATATAAGTAATAAGATTTTAGCATTTTTTAAATTAATCAAATTTTTTGTTCAATTTAATTAAAAAGATATTAGCTGCAATGAAGTTGTAGTTGTCATATTTTTAATTGGCGTTTATCAAATGCTCTTACTACTAAAAAATTGCTTATTTATAAATGATACTAAATTAAAAATTTAGTTAATTAGAATAAATCAAAGAATTTGGAGACTGAGAAAATCATGCCTTAGCAATGCAATATTTGCCTATAATGAAGGCATTTTGGTAAAATTACATTAATTATGGAAGAGTTTGTTAAAGTAACCGGCGTTTTCAAAAAAGCCATTTATGAACGAGCAAATGGATATAAAGTTTTTTCATTTGCGATTGCTCACCAAGAGCATCCTAAGGAGCCAATCAAAACCAATCATTTTGGCACTATTAGCGTCGTTTTCAACAAATTAGATGTTGAGGTTGACAAATACTACGACTTAGTTCTTGAATACCAAGAGGCTAGCCGTTATCCTAATAGCTACAATCTAATTTCGCTTAATGAAAGCGAATATTGAAAATTAAACTATATCGTGAAGTTTTTGCAAAGTCCGCATTTTCCTGGCATAGGCCCTATTACTGCTAAAAAGATTGTCGATAAGTTTGGCTTTGACACGATTAAAATTCTCACTGATGATAGCTCGCTAAATTTTTTAGAATTTGGTATGAAAAAAGAAGCTTTCGAGCAGATGCAAACTTATCTTAGAGAAAACAAACAAGCCGTTGAAGACCAAATTTTCTTCTTAAAGTTAAATTTGTCACCCGATTTTTATGAAAAAGTTAATCAAAAGTTTTTGACATTAGAAAGTTTTATTAACACTTATCGCGATAATTTTTATGAATTTTATTTTGATCAACAAGGCCTAAAAATCTCAGACTTAGCAAAAATAAATAAGTTTTTTCACCCTGAGGGACACGAATTTGATAAGGCTATGATTATTTATCAAGCATTGGAAAATTTCTTTTTTGATAGTGGCAATACTAAAACTCAAATTTCAACCTTCTATAGCTACTTTTTTAAAAATATCGAAAGAGTCACCGTTGAAGAATTTAAAAACAACTTGAAGCCATTAATCGTTGCTAACAAAGTTCTTTTATTCGACAACAAGAGTTCTATTACTACTTCTAAGCTGCGCGAAATGGAAGAGTATATTGTTGAAAGAATGCACCGGGTTCAGAATGGTCGCAACTCATTAAGAGATATTAAATTTGAAGATAACCAATTTGATTATGATAGTTTGCAAATCGAAGCAATCAACAGCGCTCTTAATGAAAAAATGGTCTTAATCACTGGCAGTCCTGGCACTGGTAAAACTTTAATTACTAATCGAATTATTGAAGAATTGCTGAAGTATTATCCAGAAGATCGTATGGCAATTGTTACTCCCACTGGAAGGGCGACGATTAATATCAATAAACTCTCTTCAAAAAAAGCTGTTACTATTCATAGCTTTTTACAATGAGATCCTGATAAAAATATTTTTAAGATTAATGAAAGTTGACCAGAGTCAATTGAATGTTTAATTATTGATGAATTTTCGATGGTGAGCGTTGATTTATTTTTTAATTTATTAAAGGGCATTTCAACACGGACACTTGCAAAAATAATTCTGGTTGGCGATAAAAATCAACTTCCTTCTATAGGACCAGGTTATTTGATTCATGATTTTATTGAAGCAAATATATTTAAAACAATTGAATTAACTAAAATTTATCGTCAATCAGAAAACTATGAAATTATTCAAGATGCTATTGATATAAACGAAGGGAGAGCGCCTTCATTTTTAGGCAAGAATTCGCAATTTAGAGAAACTAAAAAAGAAGAGTTGGCTAAAAAAATTACTGAAGAAATTAGTGAATTGTTAAAACAAGGTTATAGCAAGCGCGACATTGCTATTCTTAGCCCAATTTATAACTATCAAACAGGGATTGATTATTTAAATGATTCACTAGCTAAATTTTGAAAAAAACTTGAAAATTCTGAACAAAATCAAATTTCTAAAACTAGAAAAATTTGCCTTGATGATAAAGTACTAAATACTGTAAATGATCCTTCTAAAAAAGTTTTCAATGGTGAAATTGGCTATGTTTCTAAATTTACTTTTGATAAAGAAAATTCTAATATCATCACGCATGTCGCAGTTGATTTTGAAGACGATGAAAAAACCGTTGTCTATACTAAGAGTGAATTTCTTAAAAAAACTATCCCAGCTTATTGCACTAGTGTGCATAAATATCAAGGTAGCGAATGTAAAGTGGTTTTAACGGTTCTTTTTAGCGAAGCAAAAAGGCTTTTAAGTAAGAAATTAATTTACACAGCCATTACGCGCTCAAAAAGACTAAGCATTGTTTTCGGCGAAAAAGAAGCTCTTGAATTCGGTGTAAAAAATGATAACGACTCACATCGACAAACCTGTATTAAAGAATTGTGAAAGGCAATAACGGAGTAAAAATATGAAATTAATTGTAGGACTGGGTAATCCAGGAACTGAATATGAAAAGACTAGACATAATATCGGTTTCATGGCAGTTGACAAAATTTGCGAAAAATTAAATATTTCTTTAAATGAAAAAAAGTTTAATGGCATTTTTTATCGCAATAAAGACTTTATTCTAGCTAAACCACTTACTTACATGAATAAAAGCGGCGATTTTGTCCAAGCACTTATGCAATACTATGACATTAGTGTTGAAGATTTAATCGTTGTTTATGATGATATGGATTTATTAATTGGCAAAGCAGTTATTAGGCAAAAAGGCTCTTCCGGTGGCCATAATGGCATCAAAGACATTATTGAAAAGCTTAAAACCGAAAATATTAAAAGACTTAAAGTTGGTATTGGCCGAGGCGATAATGCTATTAATTTTGTACTTGGAAAATTTTCAATTGCTGATTATCAAATTATTGACAAAATCCTTGATGGTGTTGCTGACGCCTTGGTTTCTTGCATCTATAACGATGTTCGTTTTGTTATGAACAAGTTTAATGGGAGCTTTTAGCAGTGATTGATAAAGAAGAACTACTCAATAAAGCTCTCAATGATAAAAAAAGTAAAAAATTAATTGCTGTTAGTGGCGGTCCTGATTCAATGTTTTTGCTAAATCTTTTCAAGGAACATAACGTTGTTGTTGCTCACGTTAATTACAACAAAAGAGAAGACAGCAATATTGATGAGACAATTGTTCGTTCATATTGCAAAAGCCATAGTATTCCTTATGAAATTTATTCAATTAAAAAAGGTACTAATATTAAGGGCAATTTTCAGGATTGAGCAAGAAAAGAAAGATATCACTTTTTTAAACAAATTTACGATAAATATCAATGTGACTATTTGCTTCTAGCTCACCATAAAGATGATTTTTTAGAAACTGCTATAATGCAAAAAGAAGCCAAAAGAAAACCCGAATATTTTGGCATAAGACCTGTCAATAGTTTTGACGGTATGCAAATAATTAGGCCTTTAATTTTCACCTTTTGAAAAGATGAAATTCAAAAAGAGTGCATTAGATTAAAAATCAAATTTGCTATTGATAGCACCAATGATAAGGGCGTTTATGCTCGCAATATTATTCGCCAAAAGCTTAAGAAGTTTTCACGCGATGATAAAGAGAAATTATTTTCAAACATTCTGATAGAAAATCAAAATCATCAAAAGATAGTAAATGTTATTAATACACAATATGAACTTTGAAAAAAACAAAATTTCGCTTGCGATTTTATTCGCTCTAACTGTGTGACTCATATTGAAGTAGAACTAGTTTACAAATTAATTCACGAAAACTTTGCGAATGTAAAAATATCGACTGCCAATCTATTAAATATTGTTAAATTTATTAAATCAACCACTTCTAACTCCAAATATAAAATTAAGGATAATGTCTTTATTGTTAAGAAAAAGGATAAACTACTTTTTTTAGCAATTTAGTCGTTTTTTTCTTATAAAGTTATAATTTTATTTATTAAAACCTAATAGGAGGAGTTATAGATGCAAGATCAAAATAACAGTAATACTCCCAAAAAGAAAAAGTTGTCTTTTTGAGGAATTATTGGTATTGTTGCCTCAATTTTAGTGCTACTAGTAATAGCTTATATTATTTATTACTATGTTTCGCAAACAACAGTTCTAAAACGCGATTTTTCATTCTTAAATCGAGCTATTCAAGAAGCTGCTAAAAGCGCAACTGACGACATCTACTTTAAATCTATTGTTGATAATCCATACAACAATAGCCTTGTAGCAACGATGCAGCTTCCGGAAAATGTCTGAGCGGCTTTAAACGGAATGACTAGTACTTCTACTAGAATTAGAGTAGTAACATTTGAAGTTCATGCGACAACTAGCATGAAAAACATTCTATATAACGAGATAATTAGCTCAATAGGCGGTGCAACCCCTAGCTTTAGTAGAGGGTTAGCAATGATTCTTGGTTATTCAGAGAATGGTGTAACTAAGGCTGGAGAATTTCTATCAACCGGAGCACCAACCGAATCTATTTGAAGTACAGTTTTAAGATATGGTACTAATATCATTTTCTTACTTCTATTTGCCGCTTCATTCATCTTTATGTTCATGTCATTTAGATCACAAAGAGGAACTGGTGGGCTTCTTGATAATAAGAGTGTTGCTCAAAGAATTTACTCAAATAAAAAATTCTCTGACATTGCCGGCAACGAAGAAGTTAAAGAAGAAGTTAAAGAACTCGTTGACTACTTAAAGAATCCTAAAAAGTATTCAACTGCTGGGGCAAGAATTCCTAAAGGTATCTTACTAGGAGGCCCTCCAGGGACTGGAAAAACTTTAATAGCTAAAGCCACCGCTGGTGAAGCAAATGTCCCATTCTTCTTCATTTCCGCTTCTAATTTTGTTGAAATGTTCGTAGGATTGGGCGCAAAACGTGTGCGTGACATGTTTGAAGAAGCGAGAAAAACCGCACCAGCAATCATTTTCATTGACGAACTTGATGCCGTAGGGCGTTCTAGGGGTGCTGGTATTGGCGGTGGAAATGACGAACGTGAACAAACCTTAAACCAATTACTAGTTGAAATGGATGGTATTAAAGAAAATAGCGGAATTCTAATCATGGCCGCAACCAACCGTTCTGATGTCCTTGATCCCGCTTTACTAAGACCTGGTCGTTTCGATAGAACTATTACTGTTGGTCTTCCTGACATTAAAGAAAGAGAAGCGATCTTAAAATTACATGCTAAAGGTAAAAGAATTGCCAACAATGTAAGTTTCATGATGATTGCTAGAAGAACTCCTGGATTTTCAGGGGCACAGCTAGAAAATGTTATTAATGAGGCATCATTACTATCGGTACGTGAAAACACTAATGTAATTACTTTGCCACAACTAGACGAAGCAATTGACCGGGTAATGGCTGGTCCTGCTAAAAAATCTAGAACAATTTCAGAAAAAGAAAATGCCGCTGTAGCTTATCATGAAGCCGGCCATGCAGTTGTTGGTATCAAGATTAAAGGCGGAAATAAAGTTCAAAAAATTACTATTATTCCTCGGGGACACGCCGGTGGATACAACCTAATGATGCCTGAAGAAGAAAAATACAATCGTTCAAAAGCTGAACTTATTGCCATTATTACTTCATTCATGGGTGGACGTGTTGCCGAAGCAATTATTTATGGTAAAGATAATGTTTCAACCGGTGCTAGTGATGACATTGCTAAAGCAACAAGAATCGCTAGAAAAATGGTAACTGAATGAGGACTTTCAGAGCTTGGCCCGATTAAATACGAAGAAGATACTGACAATCCTTTCTTAGGTAGAGATTACATGAAAAACGCTTCATTCTCTGCTCAAGTTGGCCAAGAAATTGATCAAGAAATTCGTAAAATCATTTTGGCAGCTGAAGCTAATGCTCACAAAATCATTTCTGAAAATCGTGAATTACTAGAATTAATTAAAGATGCTTTAATTATTAATGAGACCATCGTCGCTGAAGAAATTGAATATATTGCTAAAAATATGAAACTTCCACCAGCAATTACCAAAACTAAAGAAGACTTACACGAAGAGTATTCTGACCAAGATTTTGATAACTTGTTTAACGAAGTTTCGGGTAAAAAAATCATTTCAGAAGATAAATACGTTGATGACTTAAACAAAGAAATCAAACAATTAGAAGAAAAAATTGAAGCTAATAAATCTTCTTCTAAATCTACAGTTAACGAAGAAAAATCAAAAGATGAAAAAAATAATTAGTAGTCTCTAATTAATATAAAACAATCAATAAAAAACCGCCGAAAATAAAATTGGCGGTTTTTAAATTTCTTTTTTTAGCAAATAGTAATTTAATTTTCAAGCATATTTTTACACTTAAAATTTTTTAATAAAAAATGAACCAATAAATAGGCTCACTTTTTTTTACTTAGTTATTATTTAGTTTCTTTTTTAGAAGATTCTTTTTCTTCTTTGGCATTAGCTTTTGCTTCTTTTACTTTAGCTAAAGCTTTAGCTTCTTCTTCGTTGTGTTTCTCAATTGATTTTTTAACTTCTTCGTATTTTTTAAATCCTTCAGGATCGTTGTATTTAATAATAGTTTTTACGAATCATTCGTCAGTTAGTCTAATTTGAATGGTTTCAAATTTGATGAATTGTTGAACGTTTTCAACAGGAAGTCCATAAGAGTCAGCAAGTTTTTGCACTTCTTTTTTATAATCATCTTCAGTAACGGCAAATTTTTCTTCTTTTGCAGTTGCACTAACAACAAAAACCTTTTTTAAATTAGGAATTGCTTGATCTTCAAAGTTTTTTAGCAATGTTTCCTTTGAAGTTTTGGTGAAATCTAAATATTCTCTTTCACTAATTTGTTGTTGCATTAGGTTATTAACAAAATTTTGATAGTAATCATGAACTTGATCTTCAATAACTGAAGTTGGAACTTCAAATTTTGAAGTAGCAACTAATTTTTCTTGAGCTAAGTTTTTAATTTCATTTTCTACGGTGTTAACTCTATTAATTAAAGCGTGTGCTTCAACAAATTTTTCAAAGTCAGCAACGGTTTTAAGTGAAGGGTGGATGTTTGCTGTTTTTACAAAATCATCATCCAATGCAGGGTAATCTGCTCTTTTGGTGTAATTGATTTTGACATGGAAAGTAACTTCTTTACCGGCCAAGTTTTTAGCGTGGTAGTTTTCTGGGAATTTTAGATGTAGATCTTTTTCTTCATCTTTTTTAAGACCTAACATTTGTTCTTCAAAACCGGGAATAAAAGTGCCTGAACCAACGTTTAAGGTGTATCCTTCTGCTTCGCCGCCATCGAATAGTTCGCCTTCAATGTAACCGGTAAAATCAAAATTAACTTCGTCGCCGTTTTTAATGCCGTCTTCAGCTTCTACCATGACTGCAAACTTACTTAGTAAGTCGTTTTTAACATGATTAATTTCGTCTTTAGTTGCTTTTAAGCTAGGTACTTTAATGCCTAATTTTTTGTAATCGCCCAACTTAATTTCTGGAAATATTGGATAGATTGCTACTAAAGTTGCTTTTTCTTCTTTCAACTCTTCAATATCTAAGCTTGCTCTACCAATAATTTCGTCAGTTGCTTCAACTTGGGTAGCCAATTTACCTCTAAATACTTGTTGTGCTACTGCTTTAATAGCTTTTTCTCATACTTCAAATACTGGAATATGTTTGTCAGCTTCACGAGCAGGTACTTTGCCTTTTCTAAAGCCTTTAATTTGCACATTTTTTCTTAGTTCAACTCTAGCCTTTTCTTTGGCATTTTCTCATTCATCGCCTTCAAGGGTGTAACTAATTTTAAGTTCTGATTTTTTATTATCAATGGTACGTGACATTGTTTTACTCCTTGTGTAAATCTTGTATTATTATATATTTTTTTTGCTTTTTAGTGTGTGCTTAATTATTTTGCAAAAACTGCATATAGTTTTAGTTCATTTTCATTTAAAGTCGTTTTATCTTTACTGCCCAGTAGAACTTCGGTAACATTAACGATTTGTTCATATTCATTTTGAGTTTTTTCTAGAAGAATATTGACTCAATTTTGAAATAAAAAAGCTGAAAATACTTGTGAAGCAATTTTATATTTAGCAATATCTTTCTCAAAGATCTCAAGTAACTCTTTTTCCATTTTCTTAATATTTTGATTTTCTAGAAATGAGCCTAGTTTTTTTGGATTAATTTTGTGCTCGTGCATTTGATAATCAAAGTCAATTTGAGCAAAATGTAGCAAATCATAAATTAACGTTTGAAAACCTGCACTATCAAAATCTTCTTTGTTAAAGAAATATTGAAATTCATAAGCATTTTCTTGTAGATCACTTCGTTTTTTAAGCTCTTGATAAGCAATCATAAAAAAGTAATCCATTTTTTTATTTTTAAGTAAATTAATTAACTCAAGCGTGCCTAGGTTTGTTTTGGTCATCAAATTATTGCGCTTAATTTGGTGCTCAAGCGAATTTCTTAGTGAAGTAAGAATTGTTTGTAGTTCTTTTTGAGGATATTTTTTTAAACTATCATCAATCAAATAAATTGCTTTTAGTGGATCTTGTTCGCTAATTTCATCAATTGGTTTAATAATTTGTTCAATTTCTTTTTCATTCATACAAAAAATTTTAATATAAATTTTAATATTCACACTTTTTAGCCTTACTAATTTATTAAAAGCCTTATCTGGTTAAAAGTGGCATTTGAAATTGCAATCATGTATTATAATTTTTAGGTTAAATACTTGTTTTTTAAGGAGATAATAATTTATATGTCTAAGATTGTTAGCATTAATGCTTACGAAGTATTAGATAGTCGTGGCAATCCTACTGTAAAAGTTGAACTTACTACAGAAAAAGCCTACGCCGAAGCCTTAGTTCCTTCTGGTGCTTCTACTGGTTCAAAAGAAGCTTTGGAATTAAGAGATAAAGGTACAAAATACGAAAAAAATTGATTTGGTGGCAAAGGTGTACAAACCGCAGTCGACAATGTTAATGAAATCATCTTTCCCGCTCTTAAAGGTAAAGATGTTACTAAACAATTTGAAATTGACAAGTTAATGATTGAACTTGATGGTACCGAAACTAAATCTAAATTAGGAGCAAATGCAATTTTAGCAGTTTCGCTTGCAGTGGCAAAAGCCGCAGCAAACGAAGCTAATGTGCCACTATATGCTTATTTAGCTAAACTAGATAATCGTCAAGCTTATAAACTTCCTGTACCAATGTTAAATGTAATTAATGGTGGTGAACACGCTTCTAATACCATTGATTTCCAAGAATTCATGATTATGCCTTTAGGAGCAAAGACGTTTAAAGAAGCAATGCAAATTGCAAACTTCGTGTTTCACACTTTAGCAAAACTACTAAAAGAAGCGGGACACGGCACTCAAGTTGGTGATGAAGGAGGATTTGCTCCTAACCTTCACACTCACGAAGAAACTTTGGATTTCCTTGTTAATGCTATTAAAAAAGCTGGCTACAATCCAGCTACTAGTGGAGACAATGCAGTTGCTATTTGCCTAGACACTGCTAGTTCAGAACTATATTGCTCAGAGTCAAAAACTTATACATTTAAAAAATTCAAAAAAGCACTTGATGAAAAACGCCCAGGTTTTGAAAAATATGCTTCAATGAAGTATAAATTCACTAGTGATGAATATGTTGAATACTACGGCAACTTAATTGCTAAATATCCAATTATCTCAATTGAAGACTCGCACGATGAAAATGATTGAGAAGGCTTTAGAAAAATGAAGAAATTATATGGCAATCGTGTGCAACTTGTCGGCGACGATTTAATTGTAACTAACCCTAAATATATTAAAATGGCAATCGAAAAAGATGCTATTAACGCTTCGTTAATTAAAATTAATCAGATTGGCTCGCTTTGAGAAACAATTGAAGCAATCAAAATGACTCAAGCCGCTAATATGGTTCCAGTAATTTCACACCGTTCTGGCGAAACCGAAGACACTTTTATTGCTGACCTTGCTGTTGCTTTTAACACTGGAGAAATTAAAACTGGCTCACTTTCAAGAACCGATCGCATTGCCAAATACAATCGTCTGCTAAAAATTGAACAAGAATTAGGTAACAAAGCAAAATATGAAGGAAGAGCTTCATTTAGCAATTTAAAATAACTTTAAAACCCTTTAATTAAGTCGGAATTTTATTCCGATTTTAATTTTAACGATTTGCCTTTTTGTAAAATTTAGTACAATTTAGTATAAAAAGTTAATATAAAGTTAAGGAAATATTATGGAAAGAAAATTTAGTGAACAAGAACAGGTTAGACGCGACAAAGTAACAGCTTTAGAAAAACAGAATATTAGAGCATTTTCACAAACAATTAAACCTACTCACACAAGTGAAGAAATTCATGCTAATTTTGCTAATAAAGAACGTGAGGATATTGAAAAAACCAACACCATTGCCGTGTTAAATGGAAGAGTGATTGCCCAACGTGGACCATTTTTAGTATTACAAGGTCGTAGCAGTACATTGCAAATTTATGTAGATAAAAAAGCATTGAATGAAGAAACACTTATTATTCTAAAGCAACTAGATTTAGGCGACATTATTAGTGCCACCGGGTTAGTTTCTAAAACTCACACCGGGGAGCTTATGATTAAAGCTAGCGATATTAAACTTCTAACAAAATCATTAATTCCTTTACCCGATAAATTTCATGGTTTAGTTGATCGTGAAGATCGCTATCGTCATCGTTATGTTGATACTATTGTTAATGAAGATGTCAAAAAAACTTTTATTCTAAGAAGCAAAATCATTAAATTAATTCGTGAATATTTTGATAATTTAAACTTTTTAGAAGTTGACACACCAGTTCTTCAACCAATTTTAGGTGGTGCTGCTGCTAAACCATTTATTACTTATTACAATGCTTTAAATTGCAACTTTTATTTAAGAATTGCCACTGAACTTCCACTTAAAAAACTAATAGTCGGAGGGTTTGAAAGAGTATACGAAATCGGTAGAATTTTTAGAAACGAAGGTATTGATACCACACATAACCCTGAATTTACTTCAATTGAGTTTTATGAAGCTTATTCAGATATGTGAGGCATGATGGAACGTACCGAGGGTGTGTTTAGATATATTGCTGAAAAATTGAATGTTCAAAAACTAAATTTTGCTGGTAAAGAAATCGATATTACCAAACCTTTTGCCAAAATTAATATGGTAGATGCTGTTAGTGAAAAAATTGGTGTTAATGTAAGAGAACTAGATGATAAAAAAGCTCTTGAATTGGCGAAACAACATGATATTAAAGTTGAAAAATACTTTAAATTAGGTCATGTTATTGAAGCATTATTTGAAAAATACATTGAAGAAACTTTGATTCAACCAACTTTTGTTTATGGACATCCTTTGGATATTAGTCCGCTTGCATTTAAAGATGAAAGTGATCCTCGCTTTACTCAAAGAGCAGAACTATTTATTTGCACTAAAGAATTTGCTAACATGTACACTGAGTTAAATGATCCTTTTGATCAATTACAGCGTTTCGAAGCACAACTAGATGAAAAAAATGCCGGTAATGAAGAAGCTAATGAAATTGACTGAGATTTTGTTAAGGCACTTGAATATGGTATGCCGCCAACCGGAGGTTGTGGAATTGGTATTGAAAGGCTTATCATGTTCTTTACCGAAAACGATTCAATTAGAGAAGTTCTATTGTTCCCTCAACTAAAAGCTGTTTCCCAAAAATAATTAATTTTAAAAAGATGTTTTCTTGAAAAAAGAAGCGTCTTTTTTATATTCTATTTTGATTTCTATTGCGTCAACTACCAAACAAAAAGTTGCACTCTTCACGAATAAAGAAAATAATTTGTTAAAATTATCCTAATTTACTATGAAAAAAGTATTTAACAAAAATATGTTTTTCATTAGCATAACTACAACATGTAGTTTGGTTTGTTTAGTCACCTTAGTTTCGACTAGTTTTCCCAAAGTTAATTTAATAGTTGCCTCTGGTTCTAGTAGTATGCAGCCATTACTTAACGCCCTAATTAATCAGCAAAATCAAAAAAATTTAGAAGTAAATGTTCAACCTCGTGGTTCAGTTTTTGGTATTAACAAATTAATGGCAGATGAAACTACTTTGGCTTTGTCTTCAAAGTCACCACGCAAGGATATTAAGAGATTTTCGCTTTTAGAGAAATGAACCGCCAAAGAAATAAAAACAACAACCATCGGTCTTGAAGGGATTGGAATTTTAGCAAAACTTCCAGCTGACGCTTCGGCTAATGATTATGAGATTAATGAAGCTAATATTAGTAAACTATACGAAGCATTTGCGGGACACAAACAAGTTGCTCTTAGCGAATTTTCAGCTAAAAAAGCCACTGAAGACGATAAATATTTTCTTAAACCATTTGCTAGAGATGGCGGTGCTTTTAATTCTGGAACTGCCGAAAGTTTTCTAGAAAATAGTGGCTTTAAAAATTTAAATATTAGTAGCACTGATCTTGTTTCTTTAGAAGGCAAGCAAAATTATGGTAATTTTACTAAGACAACCGCTGAAAGTAATTCCGAAGCCTTCAGTTATTTTTCAAAAGAAGGTAAAGAAGTTGGATCCATTACTTATCTTTCATTAGGATATATCTTAAAGAATCTTGAAAAAATTAAAGCGATGGGTTACACGCTTTTAAATGTGCGTTATCAAAATGAAATAATTGAACCCAATAATCGTAATATTGAGCTAAACAAGTATCGCTGATGAAGACCGTTTAACGTTTTAACTTCGCTTAAAAGTATTAATAAAACTACTAAGGAATTTCTTGAGCGAATTCTTTTTGACAATAATGATGAAGTTTTTGCTAGTTTAGGAGTTTTGAAAACTCCACCTGCTTTACTTAAGAAAATGTATCACCTCAGTGAACAAGAGTTTAATGACCCTAACTTTGATTTTAAAAAGCATCTTGATAAATTTTATGTAGCAGATAGTAAGCTAAAATCTTATGGGGTTGAAAATGAATAAAAAAGCCACGATAAAAAATAGTATTCTTAAAAATAGCAGCCTAATAATTACTATTTTTGGACTTTTTATTTTATTCTTAATTTTAATTAGTATTTTTGTTGAGGCACTTCCTGGTTTTAAGGCTTACGGCTGAAGTATTCTGGGAATTAAATATAATTTGCCTAATGGTCAAGCCGGTATTATTTTGCCCTTGTTAACGTCATTCATTATTGTTTCTCTTAGTGTGCTGATTGCTACGTTTATCGGTATTAAAGTGGCATTTTTTCTTAAATTTAGATCGCCAAATTGGTTTTATAAATGTAGCAAATTTTTAATTGACATTTTTTCGGTAATGCCTTCGGTTGTGATTGGAGTTTTTGCTTCGCTTTCACTTAGCAAATTATTAGAATTACTAAATTTTGCTACTACTTTAAACGTTGTTACTGCGATTTTAATGCTTGCAATTATGACGCTTCCAACTATTATTAATTTTCTCTTGCTTTCTTTAGAAACACTTGAACCTTCATTACTAGAATCAGCACTTTCTTTAGGGCTTAGCAAAACAAGAGCAATTTATAAAATTATCAAAGCTAAGTATCGCGAAAATATTTTTGCAACTGTCATGTTTGCCTTTGCAAAAGCATTAGGCGAAAGTATGGCCCTTAATTTTATTTTGACTAGTCAAAGCTACAATAATGTTTATGGCTCGGGGTTTAGTGCCTTCTGACTTAGTGGGTTAAAAACGATTGCCTCACTAATTTCTTATAATGCTTTTGCCGAAAATGGCACCGAAGCTTTTAGAGGGATTTTATTTACTTATGCACTAATTCTTTTTGCATTGGTTATGCTATTTAATAGTGTTTCTTTGATGATTTTAAAACCAACTAAAATACACAAAAAAGCTAAACAAAAAGAAATTGAAAACAAAGCTATTGATGATGTAAAAATGCTTAATGATAATCAATGAAAATTCAATAACAATTACTATATAGAAAAAGCTTATGATAGATATAAAAAAATTGGTGAATGAATTTCAATTTCAGTTTTTTATATAGTAATTTTTTGAGTTTTTGGATTCATAATCTTAAATGGGCTTAAAGCATTAGCGACCACTGGCAGCACACTTTTTGATTTTTCAGCAAATTCTACTGGTAGAGCGTTTGTTAATACACTTGTAATTTTATTGTTATCTTTAGCAATCATCCTTCCATTTACTTTCTTTTCCGCAATCTACATTAATGAATATCTAAAGAATAAAAAGATAAAAAATTTCATTCTCTTTACATTGGATAGCTTTCAAGCCACACCATCAATTATCTTTGGCCTCTTTGGTTATAACTTTTTTGTCAACACCTTAAAAGTATCAGGCACTGGGTTTAATAATAATTCTTTAATTGCCGGAATTCTAACTTTATTGCTTTTAATCTATGCACCGTTAACAAGAGCCTTTCAGCAAAATCTAAATTTACCTAAAAAAGAACTTTGAGAAAACGCTCTTGCCTTAAACATTACTAAGCAAAAATATTTATTTAAAATCCTAATTCCTTCAATAGCATTTTCGATGCTCTTTGCTTTTTTTAATAATATTAATAAAGTAATTGTTGAAGCAGCGCCATTATTTTTAACAGCTGGATTAAGCTCTAGTTCAAGGTTCGGTCTTAATTTATGGGGTCAAACCCTAACGACACGGATTTATGCACAATTGTTTTCGAATAGCGCTCAAGCGCAAAATATCATGTACGAAGTCGCTTTTATTACTTTTATTTTCATCATTCTCCTCACGGTTTTTATAAGAATTGTGCTACCTAGAATCAAAAAACTGGTAAATGCTAAGAAAGGAGTTAAATATGCAAAATAATTCATTAAGCAAAATTAGGCACATTATCTTTAGCAAAAATGATGCAAAAACTAAAAAACAAAGTTTAATTGAATTTTCAAAAAACACTAAAGATATGGATAAACTATCACTTCAAGTTACTAAAAAAATTATTAAAAAACTTGATAAAAATTCGACAACTCCTTTTGTTTGCAATGATTTCAATTTTGAAAATGTTTATGAAATTCAGAATTATTTTTATAAATATTCTAAAAAAGCTAATTTTAGTTTAGAAGATATTTGTTTAACAATTAAGGCAAACAAAATTACCACTTTCATTGGCCCTTCGGGTTCAGGAAAAAGTACTTTGCTTAGGTCACTTAATAAAATAAGTTTTGAAGGAACTAAGGCCGCTTCTTTAGGAAAAATCTTCTACAGTGGCTATGACATATTACAAAACATTATTCCTGATGAACTATTGAGATCTGAAGTGGGTATGATCTTTCAAAGGCCTACTCCTTTTCCACTTTCAATCTATGAAAATTTAGCTTTTCCACTACGATGTCACGGAGTTAAAGATGAAAAAGCTATTGAACAAATTGTTATTAGCAGTTTAAAAGAAGTTGGTCTTTACAATGAGGTTAAAAATAATTTGCAAACTAGTGCGCTTGAATTAAGCGGTGGGCAGCAGCAACGACTATGCATTGCTAGAGCAATTTGCATTCGCCCAAAGATTATTTTAATGGATGAGCCTACTAGCTCACTTGATCCCATTGCTACAGCAGTGATTGAAAATTTAATACTTAAGCTAAAAAAAGAATACACCATTATTTTGGTTTCACACTCAATGCACCAAACCCAACGAGTTAGTGATGATGTGGTAATGTTATATAAAGGCAAAATCATTGAAGTTAATAATGTTAAAGAATTTTTTACTAATCCTAAACATGAAGTTACTAAAAAATATTTAGAAGGGAGTTTATAAAAAAATGATTAATTATCTCAGTTTACAAACTAGTGAAAAAAACGCTTTTGATTTGCTTTTTGCTTATTTTGATCATATGCTTTTGATGCATAAAAATTTCTATTTATATTTAAAAATGCATCATGATCATGAAACTGACGAAACTAAAGAAAAACAATACAAAAAAATCAAAAGATTAGAAAAAAAATCAAATGCTACTTTTTCGCAACTTCTTGATGAATATACTTGAACTATTCAAAAGGAAAATCCGCTTTCTAAACACCTAAGAAGACTTATTTCCCTAATTAGCTCACTTTATGATTTAGAAAGAATGTGCGATTATATTGATCGCTTTAGCAAATTCATTAATAGTTATTTTTTGCAATTGGACACCGAACATTTTGCTTCATTTATGAAAGTAGAAAGTTTTATTGAAAAGATCCTGGCAGAAACAAAACAAGAACTTTTAAATAAAAATAGTACCTCTATTTATAAAAAGGTCAAAATAGCAATTAGAAATTGCAATGAACTGTGCCATATTGAACTTGAAATTTTTAGTAAACAAAAAACCAATTTTGAATTTGCTAGCATTTGAAAATGCTTTGATCGTACTCTTGATCATTTAGAAAATATCATTGAAAACTTCTTATTTATGAAAAACAAGAATTTCTGATTTGAAAAAGATGCGTTGCAAAATTAATAAACTAAGTTATTATTAGATAAGTTATGATCGGAAAATATATTTATATTAATTTAATTTTACTTGTAATTGGCTATTTAATTGGTTCAATCAATGTAGGCATTATTTACACAAAAAAGATTAATGATGACATTAGAAAAAAAGGTTCAGGAAACGCTGGAACAACAAACATTCTAAGAAATTTTGGTTTAAAAATGGCACTTGGAGTCTTTGTTTTTGATTCTTTTAAAAGTTTGCTACCAATCATGATCGTTTTCTTTGTTAAACAATTTAGCAATTTGTCTAATAAAGAGTTTATCTTGCCTCTATTTATTGGACTAGGCGCTTTTTTAGGACATATTTTTCCTATTTATTTTAAATTTAAAGGTGGAAAAGGTGTTGCTTGCTTTTTTGGCATTCTATTTGCTTTTCATATTTTAGCTTTTTCACTATTTCTAACAATTTATCTACTAATAGTGCTTATTTCACGTTATGTTTCATTAGCTTCGGCTTTAGCGACTTTTATAATTAGTCCAGTTTCGATGCTTTATGTACTCAATAGAGGCACTTATCTTTCGTATATGCAAGCTAATGTAATTTATCCGGCACACGCAATTGTGATAATCATTTGTGCCATTGTTATTATTCTTAAACACATTCCTAACTATATTAGACTTGTGAATAAAACCGAGAGTAAAATTAAGTTATAAAAATATGTGAGGCATTTGCATGAAAAATATCAATGATAAATTTACTTTTAAGTGTGGATTAACTATTAACAATCGCATGTTGCTTGCGCCAATGACTACTAAAATGTCATTTTTTGATGGTGTAGTTAGTAGCGACGAAATTGCTTATTATCGTTCTCGTGCTAGGGATATGGGCGCAATTATTACTGGGGCAGCTAATGTTAGCGAACTTGGTAAAGGCTGAGAAGGCGAACTCGGTGTTTCTAGTGACCTTCATTTAGAAGGACTAAGAAAACTTGCTAATGCAATTCATGATCAAGGTTCTAAAGCAATTTTGCAAATTTTTCACGCTGGGCGTATGACTTATTCATATATTCTAAGGGGAAAACAACCAGTTTCCGCTAGTGCCATTGCCGCTACTCGCAAGGACTCAGAACAACCAAGATCATTAGAAGAAAATGAAATTCACGACATTATTAGTGATTTTGCTAATGCTACTAAAAGAGCAATTGCCGCCGGTTTTGATGGAGTTGAATTGCACGGAGCTAACACATATTTATTGCAACAATTTTTCTCACCACATTCTAATCGAAGACTAGATAGTTGGGGTGGTGATCGTCAAAAACGTTTTAGTTTTATTAAAGCCGTTGTTGATGCGGTTATTAAGGTAGTTCAAGAAACTAAACCTAACAATTTTTTAGTTGGTTATCGTTTTTCACCAGAAGAAATTGAAAATCCGGGCATTAGTTTAGAAGATACTTTATTTTTAGTAAGACAACTCGCTAATGAAAAACTTGACTACTTGCACATTTCGCTAAGAAATTTTGAACAAAAATCAATTAATCTTGATTACCAAAACAAAACTATTTTGGCTTATATTTATGAAACAATTGCTAAAAAAATTCCATTAATTGGTGTAGGCAATATTTGAACAAATCAAGATATTAATAAAGCACTTGAAAATTGTGACTTAGTAGCGATTGGTAGAGCGACAATTATTAACCCTAACTACGCATCTTTGATTTTAGAAAATAAAAGTAACTCTTTAAAACATGAAGTTTCTAAACAAGAATGTGAAGCACTTAATATTTGTGGTGGCTTATGAGACTATGTTGTCTCACTAATGGGTGACAAAATTAAGTAAAATTTGCTCTTAAAAAGACAAAAAGCCCATTTTGGGCTATTTTTATTCTCATTAATTTTTCTATCAAAAGATAATAATTTATAATTAACCTAATAAAATCATCACTTAACTTTCAAGAGGATCATTATGACTAAAAAATCAAAAATAGTTTTGAGCATTTCACTTGGAGCAACACTTTGTGTAACAACTGCATCTACTGGTGTTTTAGTTTATGTAATAAAAAAACAACAAGCTAAAGAAAAAGCACTGCAAAATGCTAGAGCTAATTATCAAAATGTTTTAGGCATGTTGAATAATAAAAAAGCAGAATTAAGCAAACAAAATGATGACAATAAATTTAATGCTATTATTGCCCAACTTGATAGTCAAAAAACAAAATTTGACAAGCTATTTGAGGAAAGTAAAAATAGCATTGAAAAACTTGATAAACTATGCAAAGATATCAAAGAATATTTAGATTCCACCATTATTCCTTGAGAAAAAACCGCTAAAGATCTTCAAAGTCTTATTGAGCAAATTACTAAAAAGATTGCTAGTTTATCAGATGCCAAATTAGATAATATTAAAGCTTTTGCTAATGGCCAACTTGCTAATGCTAAAAAAGTTGTTGGCGTAGCTGAACGTCAAGAGTTAGGGGATAATATCGGGATTTTAAATGAAGTTCTAAAATACTTAACAATTTATGACAAAAAAACTGAGTCTAAGGAAGTCTTAAGTAATATGGTAACAAGGGCGACAACGCTAAAAGAGGAAATTGACAAAGAAGATGACTATGCGTCGCTCCGTTCTGCTCTTGAAAGTGCTTTTAAAGCTGCCAAAACCATTTTAGAAGATGACAATAAAACTGGTATTGAATATCTTGATGCTGCTATTAAACTTCGTGAAACCATTTTAGTAACTGAAGCTAGTCAATTAAGTGCAATTAAAAATGAAAGAAGAAAATTAAACACATTAATTAGTGAAATCAAGCACTACCTATCTATGGGAATAAAAGACTCACTAAAATCTGAAGTTGCTAAGCTTAATTCACAAATTGCCGATGCTGTTCAAAAAGAAGCAAGTCTAAAAATAGGCGAAATCAAAAAGGCCTACCAAAGCTTAAACTCCGCTTTTGAAAAATTCAAAGCTTTAAATGAAAAATAGCAATTAGCTAATCAAAAAACGCTCCTAAGGGCGTTTATTTTTATATTCTTAAATTATTATTTTAAATTATCTTCAATTCATTGCTTAATGTGGCGATTGGTAAAGCCATATCCAAAACGCATGGCACTAATCCAATTTGCTTGTGGGTATTTTTCATTCAAATCAGCAACTGCCGACAGTGCATTTGAAGAACCGGAAGTGCAAAAGACCATGAATTTCTTATTTGCTAAATTAAACATTTCTAAGAAACTAAACACGACAGCTGGTGCAATTCCTCATCAAATTGGAAATCCTAAATAAATTATTTCGTAATCATCTAAGTTCACTAGTGGTAGTTGAATCTTAGGACGCATTTGTGGATTTTTGTGTTCTATTGAAGCTCTACTATTTGGATTGGTTCAGGTTAGATCATCATCTGAATATTTTTCCAGGGGTACAATTTCTTCTAACTGCGCTCCTGTAGTTTTAACAATTTCTTCAGCAACTTTTCTAGTTAGTCCAGTGGCTGAAAAATATACAACTAACGCCTTGTTCATCATTAAATTCATTTATTCCTTTTTTATTTTTATTTTACCACGCTTACAATGCCCTAATTTTAATTTTTATCTTATAGATAAGGATATTTTAACTAATAGACTATTAAATTACCTTAGAGATGTTAATTGATAGCACAATGTATTATCTTTTTAGTAGTAAACGCAAAACTTTTAGTTTCTTTATTTATTATTCGTTAAATTAAGATTTTCCTTAAAAGATAAAATAAAAAACCTACCTTAATTGGTAGATTTGTTCGAAGAGTTATAGAGCGGTCCGCGCTGCTTAAATAAAAAACAGGAATAAAAAAATGGCGGGCAAGAGAAGATTCGAACTTCCGCGGGTGCTTTAACACCCCTACAGTCTTAGCAGGACCGCCTCTTCGACCACTTGAGTACTTGCCCAGTAAATAAGGCATAGTTATTATATAGGAAAAACCTAAAATTAGAAATTTTTATTTTTTAACGTGGATAAATTTTAGTAATTTGATCCCCAACAACCCCGTTTTCATCACTAGGTTTTCAGATCCCTAACCCTTCTTTTTTAGCAAGCTCTTCACTCTCTTGAAGTAAGTTAAAGTATTCAACATTCTTGGTGTAGTAAATACTACTTTTGCTTAATGAAATGTATTGTTTTCTAACTAACCCATATCTAACCATTTGCGCATTAAAATTATAGTATTCGTTTGATGGGGTTTTATAGTAGACAATAGCAACTATACGCCCAAATTTATCACTAATATTAGAAGTACCTTTTTTAGTTTTCTGAGGCACGACAAAAATTTCTTTGATATTTTGATCTTCTATTAATTTAGCAGCGTATTTCTTTGCTAGATTACCGTATAATGCTTGCTTTCCTGCGGTGGGACGTTTGTTTTGATTGTCTCAAGTTTCTGGAGCGTTAATTCCTGCAAGACGATATTTGTTATTATCTGAATCTACGATTGTATCGCCATCAATAATTTGATTAATGTTGATTTTTGTAGCCTTATTGGCCTCAAGCTCTTTAGAAAACGGATATTTCTTCGTAAATTCCGCTTCCTTACCATACTCATGGGTTAAATTTTTCTCTTGTTTGGGATTAATACAACTCGTTAGAGCAATAGGCGCAGCCAAAATAGTTGCTATGGCAAACGGGCTTAGTTTCAAAATTTTGTTTATTTTCATTATGTCTCCTAAATTAATATTAGCATTTTGCTAGCAATACTTGAAAAGTTGCAACTAAAGCCACTAGCTTAGATATGTTATCTAATTGTTAATTTTGGCCTTAAATTAAAAACCAAGGCAGCTGTCCTCGGTTTTGTTATTAATTTTGTTGTCTATCATCAATTATGACATCAGGACGTTTGGTGGTTCAAGTGCCGTTTTCATTTCTAAAGAAATGTCCATCAACAGTGAAAAGTTTATAAAGCTCACCACGTTTAACTTCTAGTAGTTTTTCGTCGGTCATTTTTTCTGGTGCTTCTTTACGTCAATTATCAAAAAGCACTTGCTTGGTAAGTTCGAAAATTTCTTCAAATTCCATGCTATCTTCTTGATCAAAAACCTTTTTGGCAACATCTACCATTGTTAGAAATTCCATGTTTTACCCTTTTTTACCTTATGTGAATGCATATAAAATATAATGATAATGATAAATTAAAAATTTATAATTTTTCTTTTTTTGTCACAAAATGACATTTTTATGTACTAGGATAATGTGAATTTAGGCCCTAAAGGGGCCTTTTATTTTTAAAGGTGTTAAAATTAAAAATGTATAAGTAACACCGGACTTTAACAAAATCTTAAAATGTTTTATATATAAAAAAAAAAAAAAAGTTAACTAGTGCCGCTTCGTGATATTTTATACACCCAATTGACATCATAACTTATGAAAGGAAACATAAATGTCAGTATTTGATAGCAAATTTAAGGGAATTCATGTTTATTCAGAAATTGGTGAACTAGAAACCGTTTTAGTTCACGAACCTGGTAAAGAAATTGATTACATTACCCCAGCTCGTTTGGATGAATTATTATTCTCAGCTATTCTAGAAAGCCACGATGCAAGAAAAGAACACAAAGAATTCGTAGCAGAACTTAAAAAGCGTGGAATTAATGTTGTTGAATTAGTAGATCTAATCGTAGAAACCTATGATTTAGCATCAAAAGAAGCTAAAGAAAAACTTTTAGAAGAATTCCTAGATGATTCAGCACCAGTTCTATCAGACGAACACCGTGCTGCTGTTAAGAAATTCTTACAAAGTCAAAAATCAACAAGATCATTAGTTGAATACATGATCGCAGGGATCACTAAACACGATTTAAAAATCGAATCAGATTTAGAATTAATCGTTGACCCAATGCCTAACTTGTACTTCACTCGTGACCCATTTGCATCAGTAGGTAATGGAGTTACCATCCACTACATGCGTTACAAAGTAAGACAACGTGAAACATTATTTAGCCGATTTGTATTTTCAAATCACCCTAAACTAGTTAATACCCCATGATACTACGACCCTGCTGAAGGATTATCAATCGAAGGTGGAGACGTATTTATCTACAATAACGATACTTTAGTAGTTGGTGTTTCAGAAAGAACTGACTTACAAACTATTACTTTATTAGCTAAAAACATTAAAGCAAATAAAGAATGTGAATTCAAACGTATTGTAGCAATTAATGTTCCTAAATGAACAAACCTAATGCACTTAGACACATGATTAACAATGCTAGACAAAGATAAATTCTTATACTCACCTATTGCAAATGATGTGTTTAAATTCTGAGACTACGATTTAGTTAATGGCGGAGACGCTCCTCAACCAGTTGACAATGGATTACCTCTAGAAGACTTATTGAAATCAATCATTGGTAAGAAACCTACTCTAATTCCTATTGCTGGTGCTGGTGCTTCACAAATCGATATTGAACGTGAAACCCACTTTGACGGAACAAACTACCTAGCTGTAGCTCCTGGAATTGTTATTGGTTATGCACGTAACGAAAAAACAAATGCCGCTTTAGAAGCTGCAGGAATTACTGTTCTACCATTCAGAGGAAACCAACTTTCACTTGGAATGGGAAATGCTCGTTGCATGTCAATGCCTCTATCACGTAAGGATGTTAAATAATTTCCTATAAAAGAAGTTATTTCTAAAAAAACTAGCCGCTTTGGCTAGTTTTTGATTTTTTATTTTGTAAATAATTTGCCTAAATAAACTCTTTTATTCTTTACCAATCAAGATACCTTTATTTTGGAACACGAATGTTTTATTGTTACCGTAAATAGCTTCAACTAATTCAGGGTAGTCAATAAAGGGATTACGAATGCCTTGATGTTTGGCAATGGCATTATTTCGATCAATATCAAATTGTGAAATTGGATCCTGCATATGTCATTTAAGCATGGTTGCTAAAAATGATTTCTTAATGCTGTTATCTTCATTGAAAAAGCGCTCAGCCACTCTATTAGCAGTTAGAGTTTGATCCTTATAAGTAAAAGCAAAATATAAATAAGCCCGTGCTACATCACCTTTGAATTCATCAATTACTTCGCAAACATCTTGACCATCTTCTTCAGAAACGCCGATTTTTGTACCATTCTTAGAAACATATTTGGCCTTGCTAACTGTTCCATAAGGGAAATTGCCATGAACAGCATTGACTTTTTTATCTGTTGGTCAAACATGATGAGCATCGTTACGCATTGGAGTCATTTTTGAAAACCATGATTGTGGTACTAAATGCTCACGATTCATCCCTTTTCCTTCAGCGTTTCCAACATCTCTATATTGGCCGTGTCTAAAATTAAAAGGGTCCTTACCGCTTGGATTTTCACCATAAATATCTAAGACAGTACCATCTTTTTCGTAGTATTTATCGACAAAAGCATCAGGATAAATCTTAGTAATTAACTCTTGATAGTTTCAAGATTGCAAATGTGATTTTTGTACTTCAAATAATTTATTAAATAATTTTTTATTAGAAAGACCATCTAACGAAGCGTAGTAATTTGATTGGTTTGAATATTGTTGATTTGATTGCTTTGAATTTTGTTGGTCTGATTGGCTTGATGATGGTTTTATTGGGCCACAACTGACTATTAGCGGAAAGCTAATCATCATAGGTGTTGCTAGAAGCAAACCTAGTAATTTTTTTCTTATTTTCATATCTTTTAGATTATATCAAAATGATAAATAAAAAAAGTCTGCATGTCGTGCCATGAAGACTTTTATTGGTACACCCTGTGGGGCTCGAACCCACGACCCAGGGATTAAGAGTCCCTTGCTCTACCTACTGAGCTAAGGATGCGAATTTGTTTCAATATTATATCTTAAATTGATTATTTATTGCCAAAAATGAACTATTTGGGCTTTTTTATGCTTTTGGATAAAGCCACCATTATCCCCACTATTTTTTGGTGCTTTATTATGTAAAATAATAAAGTATATTTTTTTGGATATAAGGAGAAATCGAATGTCGAAAAGACTAAAAAAATTAGCTTTTTCGTTATTGCCACTATTTACATTTATCGCCACACCTTTGATAGTTGCTTCATGTGTTCAGACAAAAACTGAACAAGATCAAATTAATGAAGAAGTTAAAAAAGTTAGAGTAACCGTGGATGGTATTGATCAAAAAACGCCATCGGAAATTACGGATGATGATTTAAAAATTAGCAATTATAATAGTGAAAAATATGTGCCAGAAATTGTTAAAAAAACCATTGATGGCAACAAGCTAATAGTAACCTTAAAACTAAAATCTAAAGACGGTAAAGTTGCTAGTGTTGATTATACAGTAACCTTAGAAGGGTTCAAAAAAAGCGAAGCGAGTGATCTACAAGAAATTATTGATCGTTTGGATGTATCACTAGCGTCTGACATTGACAAGGCAGCTACCAAACCATCAGAAGTTACCGCTGATAAAGTTCTTGTAAAAGATCCTAAAGATAAACTACTTGGCATCGATATTGAAAAAGAACTAAATGCCGATGATGAAGAAGGAAAACTAGAAGTTAAAATAACTTTAATTAGAGGCAAAAAGACTGTATCAAAAACCTTCACAATTAATGATTTTAAAAAGACGCCAGCCAGTGACATTGACAAAGCTGCTAAAAAAGTAACTTTTAGTTATGAGAATGCTGATAAACTAGATGCTGCTGATATTACTGATTTAGATAAGGTAGCACCTAGCCAATTAGATGCTAGCTATAGCATTGCAGAAAAAAGTTTTGTTAATTCAACTGCAACAAAAGCCGAAATTAATGGCGGATATCGTGAAATAAAATTCAAATTAAAAAAAGATTCAGAAACTTCTAAAGAATTTACATTCAAACTAAAAGTTCGTAAAAGTGATAAAGATGTTATTGTTGACCAACGTGAATCAATAAAATCAGCTTTTACTCTAGTAAATAGTGATAAAGCAAAGAAAGCTTTAGAAGCAATTAATGGTTCAACTTTATATTTTGATTTTAAAACCAATACTATCTATGATAAACCATACAACGATAGCACTAGAGTAGCAGTTTTCAAATTAAAAGATGGCAAAACTCTAGCTAATAGCACTACTCTTTTAGAAAAAGTGATTGAGAATGTGAGTGATTGAAAAACCTCATCAAATAAAGTGACTCTAGTCAAAAAAGAAGGCAAATATAGTCTTAAATTTTCATTAGGAAAATACGCATTCAAAGACCCTGACAAATTATTTGATTACAAAGAAATTGAAACCGAAGCCATGAGTTTTAGTTTTATTTCAAAAGAAACTCTTGATGCTAAAGTTGATGAAATTAAAGATAAATTTGACTACGAGAATAAGACTAATACATTGGCCCAAGACGCAACTGAGGATAAAATTAAAAAACCAGACATTCCTGCCGGCATGCAATTAACTATTTCTAATTTCAGAAAAGATGCAACAACTAATTCAATTAGTTTTGATTACACTTTAAGCTCGACAGACGAAAGTGGCTCGCAAATAGTTTCAAAACAAGGAACCGCGCAAATTACTGGATTTAAAGAAGACGAACTTGGCAAAGAATTTCAAGGTGTTACTGCCGAATATGAAAATGCTAGTGATATAGAAGCTTCGCAATCGGATGCTAATAATGTTAAGTTGAAAAAGAACGGCAACGATTGATCCGTTGAAAACGGCACGATAACAAAAGAAATAATTCATAAATATGATGAATTAGGAAAAATTGTTGTTAAAGTAACTTTGAAAAAAGATGAAAAAAGTGTTTCAAAAGAATTCACCATTGATGGTTTTAAGAAAAAAGAAACAAACTTAAAAACAATTATTGATAGACTTAAAGTTGATACCAAATTAGGAATCGATAAATCAACTAAAAAGGCTTCAGAAATTACTGGTGATGATCTTGATGTTTCAGACCCTAATAATGCTTTAGGCGACATTGAAGTTAAAAAAGAATTAACTCCTAAAGATGCAGAAGGAAAATTAGAAGTTAAAATTACTTTAACTAAAGACGGAAAAACCGAGAGCAAGACTTTTGAACTTTCAGGCTTTAAAATAGGCAAATCTGAAGAAGATATGATTAAAGAGCTTAGAGAAGCTGCAAAAAAAGGCGAATTATTTAAAACTTTGCCAGAAGACATGATTAAAAAAATTCAAGAAGTTTGAACTAAAAGTTCTAAAAAAGGTAAAGAACCAGAAAGTTTATATCTAAAGAATGGCACTTTTCAATTTGGCAAAAACTCTAATGATGCAAAACATGGCCCCATTGTTTTTGAGTTTAAGGATAATAAATTCAACACAGACGAATATAGAGAATTGATAAAAAAATATATGCTATTTCCAAAAAAAGAAAGAAATAGAAAAGCCTTGAAAATTGAGAAAAACGATCAAGGTAAATTTATAGTAAAGCTTAAAATTTTTACAGCTACAAGCGGCGAAAAATACCAAGAAGAATTAGTAGATGACAATTTAACTTCAACTTGAGCACTTAACTAATTCAATAGCTATTACAAATGTCAATTATGTAGATTCACTTGCTACTGGATTGACATTTTTATTTTGAGTATCTTTTAAACTAAAAATTAATGGCTTTTATATGCCTTTTGTTTTTATTTCATAAAACAAAGCAATAAATTAGTACAATTGAGAGATATATTGTTAAGGAGGCAAAAAATGTTAGATGTATGCGGCGTAAGTAAAATTTTTCCCGATAAGAAATTATTTACTAATGTTAATTTGAAGTTTTTGCCAGGGAATGTTTACGGAATTATTGGTGCAAACGGGGTCGGCAAAAGTACTTTTTTAAAAATTCTTAGTGGCGAAATTGAGGCTAGTGAAGGGCAAATTGTTAAAGAAAAAAATGCTAGAATGAGCGTGCTTTCTCAAAATCAAGACGAATTTAATGATTTCAATGTCACCGATGTAGTTGTGATGGGTAACAAAGAGTTATTTGATTTAAATATTGAAAAAAATAGAATCTATGAAGATCCAAACGCAACAATGGAAGATTATGAAAGGGCAAGCCACCTAGAACAAAAATTTGGTGAATTAGGTGGATGAAACGCTGAAAATGACGCCCAAACTTTATTGGCAAATTTAGGAATTTCACAATGCAAATGAAACATGCAAATGAAAGAACTTAAAGCTAATGAAAAAGTCAAGGTACTTTTAGCAAAAGCATTGTTTGGCAATCCTGATATTTTAATTATGGATGAACCAACTAACCGTCTTGATTTGAAAACCATTAAATGACTTGAAAACTTTTTAATGGATTATCCTAATATCGTTATTGTTGTAAGCCACGATAGTAAATTCCTTGATCAAATTTGCACCCATATTGTTGATATTGATTTTTCTGAAGCAAGAGTTTTTGTTGGGAATTATACTTTTTGAAAAACTTCTAGTGAATTGTTGTTAGATATGCAACAAAGACAAAATCTTAAAAAAGAAGAACAGGCACAAAAACTAAAAGAATTTATTGCCCGCTTTTCTGCAAATGCTTCTAAATCTAAACAAGCAACTAGTCGAAAGAAACTGCTTGAAAAAATTCAAATTGATGAACTTAAACCTTCTTCAAGAAAATCGCCTTTCATTAAATTTGACATTTGTCGAATGTTGGGCAAGCAAGTTCTTAAAGCCGAAAATTTAACCTACATTAATGAAAATGGTGAAACCTTATTTGAAAATGTTTCTTTTAACCTTCGCCCCGGCGACAAAATGGTAGTAATAGGTGATGACGACATCGCTAAAACTAGGTTACTTGAAATTTTAATTGGCAAAATTAAACCAACATCTGGCGAAATTAGTTGAGGAATCACAATTAAGCCAAACTACTTTCCTTCTAATAATTCTGAATATTTCCAAGAAGATAAAACTATCCTAGAATGAATTAGTAAATGACCTCTTTCAAACTCAACTCAAGAGACTAAAGACAATAGTGATTCACGAATGCGATCTTTCTTGGGAAGAATGCTTTTTTCAAATGATAGCGTCTTTAAAAAAGTTAAGGTTACCAGTGGGGGTGAAAAAGTAAGATTGATGTTTTCTAAGCTTATGATTGAAGAAAGCAACTTTTTAATCTTTGATCAACCTCTTGATCACTTAGATTCCGAAGCCATTGATTCATTAATTGAAGCTTTAAAATCATACAAAGGTTCAGCGATTTTTACGACTTATAACCAAGCGATGATTAATGAATGTGCTAATATTATTTTAGAAATTAAACCACAAGAAAGTTTCTTGTTCTACGGTAGTCTTGAAGACTATGAAAAAGCCATGGGATATTAAATTATTTAAGGAGTTAAAATGAGAAATATTGATTTTAAATTAATCCAAAATTACGAAAAAAAATACCAAGCAGACAAAGCTAATTTAGTAATTGAAAATGCCATTATTAAAAATGGAATTCGTGCCACTGCTACTAATAATGAAGTGGTAAAAAAACACAACTTTCAATTTTCTATTGAAACTAAAAATGTTGGTTCAGTAACTAATCAAAAACAAAGTGGTAGATGTTGAATCTTCGCTGCTTTAAATATGGCAAGAGCTAAAGTAGCAGAAGCTCTAAATATTGAGTCAATTGAGTTGTCACAAAATTACATTCATTTTTATGACAAACTAGAAAAAGCCAACACTTATTTAAATTTCATCATTGAAAAGGGATTAGAACTTGACCCTAACGATCGTTTATTTAGATACTTCGCCGATTCACCAGTCCAAGATGGAGGATACTGAGAATTTTTTGTTGATTTAATTAACAAATACGGGGTTGTGCCTAAATCAGCAATGAATGAAACTTTTCATAGTGAAGCAACCGCGACAATGGTAAGTCAAATTAACTGACGTCTTTCAGCATATACTGCTAAAATGCGTCGTGAATGAGCTACTTCAAAAGATCTTGCTAAGATTAATGAACTAAAAGAAGAAGCTCTTTATGTTGTTTACAACATTTTAATTAAAAGTTTAGGCAAGCCACCCAAAACCTTCACTTTTGAATATAGTGATAAAGACAAAAAATTTCAAAGAATTGAAAACATTAGTCCTTTAGACTTCTATAAAAAATATGTAGGAACTGAGCTTACTCAAAAAATTGATTTAGTAGCCGATCCTCGTGATAAATTCCCACACAATCAATTGATTCATTCTGATTTTATTAAAAGTGTTTCTGAAGGCAAAGGCCTAAACATGTTAAATGTTTCGCTAGTAGATTTAAAAGATGCCATGATTAAATCATTGCAAGATGGCAACGCTGTATGATTCGGCTGTGATGTTGGCACTGACAGTGATAGCAAATTAGGCATTATGGATCCTGAGTTATTTAACTATGATCTTACTTTAACTAAAACCCCAGAATTTAGTAAAAAAGAAAAATTTGAATTGCGCAGTTCGCTAATTAGCCATGCCATGAATATGGTTGGTGTTAATCTAGATAAAGATGGTAAGCCAATTGCTTGAAAAGTTGAAAATAGTTGAGGCGAAGACGTTGGTAAAAAAGGTTATTTTTCAATGAGCGACAACTGATTTGATGAATATAATTACATGGCAATTGTTGATAAGAAATATCTATCAAAAGAAGCACAAAATGCTTTAGACAAGGCTCCAATTGAAATTGATCCTTGAGACCCACTTTGTTAAAGATCAAAATAGTAAAAAAATTGTAAGTAAAACACCTTACAATTTTTATTTTTTTGCTTTTATAAAGGAATAATTCAAAACTTAATTATTCTTTGACTTTGGCTTGTCTAATTTTTAAAATTTCTTCTTTAGCAATAATGTCAGCAACATTAATTACTTCACGAATATTAGTAAAGTATTCACGAAACTTACGAATGTCACGACGTAAAGGGCCAATTTTTCTTGTTGATGCCTTAGTGAAATCAATGGCTAAATAAGTATCAAAATATCCAAAGGTCTTTTTCACTCGCATAATTAGATTTTGAATAGCAATTTTTATTCTGTAATCCACTAGCTCTATTTTTTCTTCTTTAAACGATTTTTGTTCAAATTCTCTTATAAATGTGTAGTAAATATTAAGTGCTTCAATATCTTGAGCTTCGGCTGTTTCATTAAATTCGTTGTCTAAGTCAATTTGCGTTTCACTTGGACTCAAATTTTTAAATAGCTCTTTAACATCTAAAGCGTTTTTCTTATATGTGTTTTCACTAACAACAATGGCAATGATTTTGGCGATAATGAAAACAAAAATAAGAACAAAAATCCCACCAATTACGTAACAAGCGATTGCGCCACCTTTATTAATCGGTCCTAGTAAACTAGCACCGGCCAAAATTAAAATGACTCCGATTCCGAGAATACATAGAATAATTAAAAACGCAACAACATTTAAGAAATTTATTTTTAAATTAGACGATTTGTTTTTTGCCATTACTTATTAAGTGCTCCAGAATATTTAATTAGTCGTTTATTTTCTAAATATCCTCGTCCAGCTTTGGCAATAAGTTTGCCATTTAGTCGTGTTGCATCAGCGCTAAAATGCACATTTATTTTTAATAAAGCTTCGCCTACACCATAAGTGTCTACGGGAGCGCCTAAACTTTCAAAATAAGCAATTTTTTTAGCATCAAAACCACTTGAAACAGTAATTTTAACATGCTTACCACCGTGAGAGTCTAGTGCTTTGCGTAAGTTTTTTACTTGATCAGGAGTAACACCTCATTGATTTGAATCTTGTTCAAACATTTTGTCAATCATAGATTTAGAAGTGTCAATTCTTACCCCTTTTAGTTCGTCTTTAAAACGAGCAAGGCATGCTAACGAATCGTTGATAACATCGTTATGGAAATCGACTAAAGCATAAAGCTCATCTTCAGGAAAAGTATTGTGATAAGCTTCGCAAGCTTTTACTAAATCGCCATCAAACATTTGAATTAATGCATGGGGCATACTGCCATAAGTTCTTGAAGCATCGAAATTTGAAGATGCAAAACTAGAGTGATTTTTAATACCGCCAACTTCAATTGCGTGAGCGTCGTTTAGCTGGTTAATATAATGATCAGCGCGATCGGCCATACTTACAATATTTTTACCGTTAGCGGCTTTTACAATTCGGTATGCGTTAGTTGCAATTGAACTTTGACGCGCAAGAATACCATCGATGATTCCTTCTCAAATGCCAAAATCATGGTAGCTACCTTCGAGTTCTAAACAAACTTCACGGTTTTTAACAATTGTTCCTTCAGGCAAATATTTGATTGTATATTTTGATGTATCGGTATTTTCTTCTAGTAGTTTAATTACTTCGTTGATACCACAAAGCATTACATCGTTATGGCGTTGAAAAAACTGTAAAGTAACAACGTTATTTGGCAAATACTTTTCAGAGATTTCTTTGGTTTGGTGAAAATATAAAGAGATTTTGTCAGTTAATTTCATGATTTATACCTCATAATAATAAAAAAAATTATACTAAAAATATCGCTAAAAAAACCAAGCCATCTTGGCTTGGTAATTCTTATTTTACTATGATGTTCTTGGGAATAGTTTTGGTTCAACTTTTTCTTTGAAATATTTGGTTTTTTGGAAATAGTGAACAAAGATGTGTTGTAGAATAGTTCAAATCCCCCCAATAATTCAATAAATTTGTAGCCCAGCACTAAAGATAACACCAATACCAATAAAGATAAGAGAAATAATATTAAACTTCTTGTTTTCTTTTTTTAGTGCAGCTTGCTGGTACGCATTAGCCCGTAAGGATTTTTTCTTACGATTGAGAATCTTCGGCATATACTGTGCCAGTGCTTGAATACCGACTGAGAAAATAATAATCGGTAAGTAAATTAAATCGCCAGCAATTACTCTTCTAATTGAAGATGTTGAAAGTTGAATTGAATATCAAGTTGCTTGTTTAATTTCTGGAGATGCAGAAATGATTCTAAAGACCACAATTAGAATCGGAAGTGTGATAAATGATGATATTAATCCACTTCACGGTGAAATTTTTTCTTTTTTGTATAGTTCCGCGATTTCTAGTTGTTTACGTTGTTGCATTTGCTTATCGCTTTTATATTCAGCATACTTAGCTTCGATTTTGGCTTTTTTCTGATTGAACTCTTCCATTCTCGATTGACTAAAAGTAGCTTTAAAAGAAACGGCAAAAGCAATTAACCTAACGATGATAACGGTAACAACTAAGGCTAGAATAACACTTCATCCAGTAGTACCTAGCCCGGTTATAATGGCATTCATAAATAAGTTAACTGGTTGCACAAATAATCCATAGAAAGGTCCAAGACCTCAATAATCTTTAGCAGTTGCCAAAGCCTTTTGAGGAGTAGAGCTATTAGCATCAAATAATGACGATAGTAAGCTATCTTTGCTATAGTTACCCAAATTATTGATGTGAGTAATGCTATAGATTTGTGTGCCATTTTCTACTCTAGAACCTAGAATATGTTTTGTTAGTTGTAAATAGCTTCCAATAGCAGCCCGGTAACTTCTTGCAAAATTAGCGACAATATTACCTTCTGAAGTTGTTAAACCCTTATCTTCATTTTCATTAGCACTTACTTTAGTTTTTAGTTTATTAAAGTAAGCGGTAGCTTTTTCTAAAAATGTGGTTCCATTTTCTGAGGCAATTAAATCTTTGAATTCTTTATATCATTTGAGTTTAGGATCGTTTTGATGCTCTTCTCAATATTTAAGCGTTTCATTGGTAAGAATTTGAAAAATGTCACGTAAATATACTTCTCTAGGATCGGCTCCAGCAGGTAAGTAATTAAGAACTTTTGCGTCATCATATGCTTTTAAGCGGTTGTATAGGACATCAACTTTTCCATTTGCTTGTTTTTTGGTATGGAATACTGGCGCTGGCATTAAAACTTGTTCAAATTTAGTCAAAGGTTTATAAACTTTAGTTGCAGTGTTTTCTTTGCCGTTTCCTAAATTGTAATATGCATAGCGATCATCTTTTGAATATAGATAACCACCATCATTGCCTTGGGTGATATTTTCATATTCGCCATTGGCATTTTTAGTGTTTTTTTGCAGTTGAAGACCAAGAGTTTTTGAACCGTAACTTCCATAGGTTGCGCCGGTTTCTTCGTCTTGTTTTCTTAGCTTTTCAACCACACTAGGATCTTTTAAACCAAGATAAGTGTTTGCAGTTACGTTATTAACGTCGCTATTCACTCTAGTAAATGAATTGGTAATTGGATTGTATCTAAGAGTTTCAATGTTTGGTGAAATTCGTTTAGATGTGGTGTAAAGTTCTTGACCCGAGCCAACTTTGATTCCTGAACGCCCAGTAAACGATTGCACGCAACCTACAAGCCCGATTGAAACAAAGATGATAATTAAGATAATTTTCACTCATTTTCAAACTTTAAGAAAAATTTGTCTTGAGTGTCGATCGTTGTTGTTAAGATTATTTTTAACTTTGAACGAATCGTAGTGTTTAGACTTTTCGCTTGCCATTCTTAACTATCCTTTCATAAAGATTTTTAATTTCTTGTTGCTTAGTTTTGAAATCAAGCGACAAGAAGGTTTTTCTAGCAATGATTATGGTACGAAATAAAATATTAGTTTTATCTAGTTCTCTAATAATTGCTCTAATTTGATTACGGTAGTGATTTCGCATCACGGCATTAGCAAATTGTTTGGGAATGGAAATTCCGACTTGAAAAATCTCGCTAGGCACATAGTAAATAATCAAATTTTTCGATACGACTTGTTTGCGTGCTGCTAAAACCGCCTTAAATTCTCAGTTCTTTTTAAGCACATGCTTATTAGTCATAATAATCTAAAATAAACAAAAATATCAAACTATTTTTCGTCTGATACTGTTAATTTACTTCTTCCTTTTGCACGTCTAGCTGCTAAAACTTTTCTTCCGTTTTTAGTTTGCATTCTAGCCATAAAACCATGAACTTTAATGTGTTTACGTTTTTTAGGTTGGTAAGTTCTTTTCATGACATCTCCTTTTTGAAAATTTGTAAATTATTTTAAATAGTTTTCTACATAAATTTAGCAAAATAACTTTACACATTTTACCAAAAATGGGTCCCTTTAATTTATAAATATCTTTTTATATTTAGAATAGCAAAAATCAAGCAAATTAAGTTAGGGATTTATTGACAGGATTTTTAACAACAATTTTTGGTTGTTATTTTATTGTGTAGATCTTTTAAATATTGCTATTATAAAGCGGATTTTTTTAAAAAAATGATGTTATTAAAATTGTTAATAATTCCAAAAAAAATTCCGATTTTACGGCTTTTGAAAATGGCTCGCTTTTATCTACTATAATATCAAATT